>DATHGW010000058.1:0-4456 GCA_035317445.1 Puia sp. | reverse complement strand
GCAGCATTGTCCTGCTGCTTACATCCATTTGCACGTATTGCCAGGACATGACCATTGATTCGTTAATCCATACCAGGAAAACGGATTCACTCGAAGGCAAGGTGAAAACATATTACTCCCCGGGCCACAAGGAAATTGCCGCTGATCTCCAACAGTTGGTCTCGAATGCTATACTATATTATGAAAATAAGTATAGCGTCAAATTCAATATTCAAATGATCGTATTGGATTCCACGCAATGGTTCAAAGAAGTTATTCCTTACGGATTTGTATTTTATGACGGCACCCATTGGCTCGTATTAAATACCGGAATGGATTATTCCAATTTCAAAACAGTTTATGGTCTTAATGGAATTTCGAAACCGGTAGATAGTTCATTGCGCAAAAACAATATGACTGCTGAAGAGATGATTAATGCCAGGTTGAAATTTTTAAGTCTTCATGAGCTTGGGCATTACTTTATTAACAAACTCTTTTCTGCGCAGGCGCCCAATACCTGGACAAACGAATTTATCGCCTGGTATTTCGCCAATGAATACATTACACAATTTGAACCAAAAGTTAAACGTGGATTTCATCTTTTCTGTCAAACGATTTTAAAAAGCTATCCGGCCGACCACAGAACCTTATCCGATTTTGATAGTTTGTATTTCAAAATGAAGATTGGCAATTTTGCCTGGTACCACAGCCGGTTTTATTTTTTAGCAGATGCGCTTTATGCCTGTTCAGGCAAGCCGTACCTGAATACCTTTCAGGTCAATTTTCCAAGGAAGGAAGCCCTTGTATATAAGAATGAGCAAATCAATCAACTTATAGAAGCCAATTGTACGGGTTTATTTACCAAATGGGAAAATGAAACGGTTTATCCGCAGCGGTGATCGTACAAAGCATGCCCGCGTTCACATATTTATTGAAATTATTTTTTTTAATTCCACATCTTCATCCTTGATCATACTGTAAATGGTCTTATCGTTGGCGTTAGGAATATTTTTATCTGCTCCGGCTTCGACTAAAAGTTTAACACATTCCAGTTGATTGTGTTTGTCGTTTTCTTCCTTGTATGACATTACAGCCCAAAATAGAGGCGTTGCCTGAAAGTCGACGCATCTTTTATTGATGTCTGCACCTTCTTCAATAAGTCTTTTAACCACAATGTCTCTACCGCACCATGCAGCCCAGTGTAATGCCGTTCCGCCATGCGCACCCTGATGATAGATATTTGCATTATGTTCAATGTATACAATGGCAACTTTATCGGCATGTAAACTCGAAGCGGCTGATAGTGGGGTATCTTTCTTGATTATCATCTCATAGCCGTTCACGTCAGCACCTGACTCCAAAAATATTTCAGCGATGGTAACCGCTTCCTCATCCGTTAATTCTCCCGAAAAAACTAAATCACAAATACGATGTAATGGATGAGCCAGCGTCATGTTTTTGCCATCAAATGGCCATCCTTCATTAGCTAGTTTGTGGTTTTCTGAAAGTGCCTTTCTTATGCCTGCATAATCCTTACTAAGAACTAATTTTTTCATGTAAAACAATTATTTTTTACAATTAACCATTCTTGGCACCTAACCGGATAATAAAAGTTGTGCCTTCCCCTTCCTTTGTTTCCACTGTTATCTCGCCACCATGTGCTTTAATGATATCATAGCTTAACGATAACCCCAGTCCTGTTCCCTGCCCGGTTGGTTTTGTAGTGAAGAAGGGTTGAAAGATTTTGTCTAATACTCTTGGAGGAATGCCGTTGCCGTTATCTTGTACCTCGACCAAAACCTGATCGCCAACCTTTTTGGTGATGATGGAAACGATTGGCTCCGCCTTCGGCCTGCGGCCTTCGGCGGACGAAGCCGCAAATTTTTCATTCGCTGCATAAAACGCATTGGTGAGTAAATTCAACATCACCCTTCCAATATCCTGTGGAATGATATTTATTTTTTGAATGGCAGGATCAAAATCAGTTTTAATGGTGGCGTTAAAGGATTTATTTTTTGCCCTTAAACCATGATAACAGAGCCTGACATACTCATCCGCCAATACATTGATATCCGTCCATTCTTTTTGACCCGTACTGGTCCGGCTATGTTGCAACATGCCTTTTACAATGGCATCGGCTCTTTTGCCATGATGATTTATTTTTTCCAGGTTTTGTTTTACATTGTTAGCAATCGTCATGGCTTCTGTTGGATTTCCTTTGGCCAACTCGTCGTTCATTTCATCAATCAATTCATTGCTCAGTTCGGAAAAGTTCGTCACGAAGTTTAACGGGTTTTGAATTTCATGGGCGATACCTGCCGTGAGTTCGCCCAATGAGGCCATTTTTTCAGACTGGATCAATTGTGTTTGCGTGGCGCGCAATTCGGTCAGGGCATCTTCGGCACGTTTTTTTTCTGTTTGCAATTTGACCAGGTCGAGTGCAGCCTGTTCTGCATGATGTTCCGCCACCTGCAAATCATTGAACCGGGTATAGGTGAGGTCAAACACTTTTGCAAAACGAAGCAGGATATCAAAATGCTCATCACTGAGGGGCTCAAGCGTAGCCAGGGTAAGGTTGCCAAAATGATTGAATGAAGCATTCAGGTAGACCTTGTCCGGTTCTTTCATACCGACGATGACGGGTTGCGGCAACCCCTTTAATTCCGTTTCATTAAATAAGAAGGCATCCCAATCATTTTTTATTTTTCCTTCCAGCAGATAGGTCCATTTAAATTGTCCTTCCTCCCATCCTTTGAAATAAGCCGTGATGGGCGGGTGATCATGAGGCTTAATATAAAAGCCCATGGGTTTATCCGGGTCTTCTGAATTGGCCATCCACCATTTTGAGTCCCTGGCGACGCCGTCATAGATCATAATTACACAGCGGGTGAGTACCAGATCCAGTTTCGTCAATTCAAACAATACCGTACCGATAAGACCCGTTAATTCTTCCGAAGTCTGCATGGCCATAGCCTTTGCCCTGACTCTTTCCAGGGCCAGCTCGATCTGCACTTCCCTGACCTGTGCTTCTGCCTTTTCAATGTCCAGGTATCGGCGATAAGACAATTCAAACACATTCCGAAAGCGTTTGAATAAGACAATGTGTTCGGCCGCTAAAGGAACATAAGTAGAGATCCCCAATGCCACAGGTCCCATCGAATACCAATAATAGTTTAGAGAGGGTGCAATGGCAAGATGGGTATCTGCAAACTGGTTTGTGGTTTGCTGAAAAGCGTACCAGTCCGTCAGTTCTTTTCCTTCGATGTGGCGCATGAAAAGTGCCCCCGCCCCGGTAAGCATCTGGCTGGCAAATTCCACTTGTATGGAATGATTTTTATAGTCTACTTCGGTGATCACGGATTTGTTATGCAGACGATAGAATTCAAAATTCAGGTAAGTGCCCTTGGATTCATAAAATATCGCTGTCTGTACATTTCGAATCTCTTGTACACCGAGTAATTCCAGTTGATCGGAAATAATATGGCAGATATCCAGCATGTCCGCTGGTTCTTTCATGGCCATAGCAACGACACGAACCCTTTCCAATGACGATTCAATATCCAGTTCATGGTTTTTGTGCGCCAATTCCGCGTGCAAATCTGTCAGGGATGTGGAGATCGATTTTTTTTCTTCCTCGCTAAGCTGGTTGGATAGTTGAATGAAACTCAATATAGCCTGCAGGTCCTTGTTCATTAAGTCTTGGTTTGTGCCGAAAAACGACCGGAATTTAGGTATTTTCTGCACAACTTCAGCTACGGGAAAAATCGAATGATATGTTTATACAACGTGCCAGTTGAAAAATTTGCACAACTGACAGGAAGGAGTCTTGCAGGCTTCAAGCGGGACTTTCAAAAAACATTCGGCACATCGCCCCGACAGTGGCTACAAAACAAACGCCTGACGGAAGCCCGCTACCAGATTGAAAAGAAAAGTAAAAAACCATCGGCAATTTATTTAGACCTGGGTTTTGAAAGTCTGTCTCATTTCTCCAATTCTTTTAAGCAAAAGTTTGGTGTAGCACCAACTGAATTACTGTAAGACGCAATTTTTAGTGTGACAGGGCGCCAACCGCTAAGAAGGGCTTGGCGAAAGCGGCAGGCAGTCTATCCGGGAAATAATGCCATATGCATCCTTGATACTACCCCTTTGGGTCCTCATTGGTACCTCTTTGCCACCTCGGATTCCGAGGACATTCCGAGGTACCAAAGAGGACCCAAAGAGGACCCAAAGAGGACCCAAAGAGGAGGCAAAGAGGACAATCCGAGGAGAAAATGTCGTTCGTACCAGGTTTTCCCGAAGCCCCGTCCCAAGTTTTGTCGAAGCCCGTCCCATTTTTGAAAAAATGGCTGGATCCTGATATACTTTTGTTTTATCGGTCACTGACAAAGGAGTTTGCTCAGGGCTATCGGGACGAGCAAACCCCGTTAACCCTTCTCCCCTGGCAGGAACCGGTGTAGTAAACCATATTTTTTAACAA
>DATHGW010000057.1:0-2192 GCA_035317445.1 Puia sp. | reverse complement strand
TCGAATGATTTCTTCATATCTGCTCGACCGGCATATAAATAATAGCTATGATGATCGGTAAGCAGGGCAATGGCACTCATGAGATAAGGATTTTAAGGTAATCGGCAGATACCGCCTGAAATAGTTTCAGCCCCTTTATCTCGGCAAACAAACCGGCCGATGCATTAGCGGATGAAGGTAAGATTTCTATAAACCCGCCTGACTTTCCATTTTCAACCCGTTTGGCAGCATAACGCTTCCGCCAGTAATAAAGAGTGCCATCGCTTATGCCGTGGAGCGCGGAAAATTCCTTTACGGTCATGCCGTCACTGTAGTCAAATTCTTCCAGCAGCTGGAGGATTTCTTCTTCCCGGCGTTTACCTCCGGGCCTTTTCTGATTAAATGGTTGCATTGCTCTTAATTTAGTTTAAAAGCAAAATTATTAGATGCCACCGAATAATCAGTCACGGGGCAGGTTAGAGGCTTACACCAATAATTCCAATAGCATGACCACAACGGTGACGGGCTTGGTTTTGGGCAATTATGTTTTTACCCTGACGGCGACCGATAAAAACAATTCGACCACTTCCACTGTTAATGTACATGTTCTTCCGGGAACGCTACCGGTACAACTGTCCTCTTTCAATGTTTCACAGGATGCCGGAGGAGTAACACTTCGCTGGCGGACCAATATGGAATCCGGCAACTCGCATTTTGTAGTTCAAAAAACCTTAGACGGAATGAATTTTACGGATATCGCTGTCGTCGCTTCGAAAGCGGTAAATGGGAACAGCGATACCCCGTTAGATTACAACTACGAGATTGTTGGGATGGTCGTCAAGGCGGATATGCATAATTTGCTGCTGGCAATGATCCTGCTCGCATCGGTCGGTCTGCTCAATAAATTGAACAAGCGGAATAAGGGCCTGTTGTTAGGGCTGGTTTGTTTCTTCCTTTTCTCCTGTAGCAAGTCTGTAACGACTCCCGCTGCCACCATCAGCTCCAAAACGGAATATCGCCTGAAGCAGGTCGACCTGGACGGGAATATTAATTATTCGGCTATCAAGGTCCTGTAGGCGATCGGGGGCGGGGGATTAAATTGGTCTGAGGCTGGTGGCAATGGTGGTGCCTTTTGGAGTTAAACCCAATTCTCTACTTGCAAACGGAATCTGCCTTCTTCTTAATTATATAAATGCAAATATTGGTATCAAGTATGTAGCCCATCTAATCAAAAGATTCCCTGGTTTGCTGTGAAGGCTCATTTCTTGCTTCCATAAAGTCGGTTGTGAACTCGCCAAGGCTGTCTACCAGTGTCTGCCAAGGATTATGAAAAGGAATGATATAGAGTGCATTGCCTATTTTTTTGATATAGACTTTGTCATCATTTATTTTAAGATTGTCAGGAATGTTAATAGCCTGTGATCCTTTAGTGGTCTGTATTTTAACGGCTTCGGTTTTCATCTATGCAAAATTTTGACTAACGGAAATTTAATCCTTTTTTCTCTAGTTTTCAAACTGATCTGCTTGTGCAATTAGATGATTTACAATACCTTAATGGAAATAATAGGATATTAATCCATATTTGCAAGGCTTTCTTGGATGGCTTTAATTTTTAATGCAGCATCCTCTTTTTTCTTTTTCTCGTTATAAATTACTTCTGGTTGTGCGTTTTGAATAAACCGTTCGTTATTAAGTTTCTTTTCAACGGAGATTAGGAAACCTTTTAAATATTGCAAATCTTTTAATAATTCAGCTTTTTTGCTGACCAAGTCGATAGTTTGATTTACTGCTAACAAAAATTCATATCCATTAATAGGAATACTTGTTAAAGTGGTGGTAGTTGAACTTGAAGTCTTATTTAGCTCGTTAAATTCTTCTTTTGTTTTTAAGTGAATTCCTTGCAAATTTCCTCCGCCAAATCTAGTTTGATCAAGAGGACCAATGATAATATGAAAGTTTTTAGAGTTCGTTTGTCTACGAGCTATTTCAAACAAATCGTTGTTTATTTGAAACAGGCCATAAGGGATGCCAATGCTTTCTATTTTTTCACTAGGTTTAATATTGTTTGCTGCTTTAAAATCTCTAACTTTTGATATGTAATTCTTAAGGATGGTGGCTTTATTTATTATATCAATATCCCAATTTTCAATTTTGTTGAATTGCTTTACACATAAGTCATCATTTTGATCATTTAATAAATGGTAGATTTCTTC
>DATHGW010000056.1:0-2849 GCA_035317445.1 Puia sp. | reverse complement strand
CGCAAAAATGTTATCAAAAGAATTACAAGATCTTGAACTTAATTTACTCATTAAGAGAACAGTACTCAATACCAAACCCGTTACCGTTGAATATGAATTAACTCCACACGGTAAAACATTAGAAAGAACCATTAGGGAATTACAGATCTGGGGAATATTACACCGGAAAAGAGTAATCGGGAAGTAACTGTTGAATTACCGTAAGCGAACGCTGATCGTTCGTTTTTGATACAGGCGCGTTGCGACATTTCACATAATGGGCTCCTATTCAAAGGGAAGCTCCGATTATTCGGAGCGTAGGATATCTTCGACATTCGAAGCTCGCTACTGCGAGCGAAGGATGTTTACCGGGTTAGCAATAGCCGCTTTTATCGACTGAAAGCTGATCGTGGCCAGTGCAATGAAAACAACCAACAATGCCACGATGGCAAACATCAAACCATGCACAGTAATCCGGTAAGGATAATTTTGAAGCCATTTATCTGCGGCGATCCATGCCAATGGGATGGATATCAGTAACGCGATCAAAACCAATTTCAGAAAATCCATCGATAAAATAGAGACCACCCGGCTTACCGATGCGCCAAGCACTTTACGGATACCAATCTCTTTGGTCCTTTTTTCGGCAGAAAATACCGACAATCCAAACAGTCCGATACAGGAAATAAATATGGTAAGGACGGCGGCAAAAAGCATGATCTGTTTCCACCTGGCTTCCGCTTCATAATTTTTCCGGTTTTCCTGATCTTTAAATTCAAAAGAATAAGGAACCAGCGGGAACAGTCGTTTAAATATCTTTTCAATATTCAACAGGCTGGCTGTCTCGCTATTGGGTTTAATTTTAATATAGGTCATGCCAAAACCATCCGGACCTTTCATGGAGAACAGCTCCGGCCCTATTTCCTGATTCAGGGATTGAAAATGGTAGTCCTTGACCACTCCTACTACCCGGCATTGCTGAGTGCCATTAATCATAACCTGCTGACCAATGGGTGCTGCCCATCCTGCTTTTTTTACAAAGGATTCATTGACGATGACAGCACTGGTGGAATCCGAAGGGAAGTCAACAGAAAAATTTCTTCCTTTTACTATGGGAATTTTTAATAAGGGTATAAAGGATTCATCAATCGCAACGTTAGCAAAACCAATGGCAGAATCTCCATTTATTTTTCCCCCGTTGAAGGCGTAGCCGTTATCCTTTGGGGCTAACCCAAGAATGTCCGGACTCTTCATCAGTTCTTCCCTGAATAACCTGGCTTCGTCGCGAGTCAATCCGGCTTTATTGACAAGCACCAGGTTGCTGTCATCATAACCCAATTTTTCAGTGGTCAGAAAGGTAAACTGTGAATAGATAATATAGGTGGCACAGATCAGGAACGATGCAAGCGTGAACTGTATGATCACAAGCGTCTTTTGCAAGTAATTTTTGCCGGAAAAAGAAAAGCGGCCATACAGGGTTTTTACCGGATCATAATTGGACAAGACCAATGCGGGGTAAAAACCCGACAATCCGCTGGTGGCAAGAAAAAGAACCAGGTAACCAGCGAGTAATTTTGCATCGGCCAAATTGGAGAACGCCAGGCTTTTATTTGCCAGCTGATTGAATACTGGTATTAATAATTGAAGAATCACAATAGCCAGTACAAAAGCCAGGAGGCAAAGCAAAAAAGATTCACCGAGAAATTGTATGATCAGCTGTTTTCTATTGCTGCCAATCACTTTACGCACGCCAATCTCCTTTGCTCTCTTCAGCGAGCGGGCAATGGTCAGGTTGACGAAATTGATGCAGGCGATCAGCAATATAAAGAATGCAATTCCTGAAAGGATAAAGGAATGGGACCTGTTGCTTGCTCCTGCAATATCGTTTCTGTCCATGTTGTTGTTCAGGTGGATCTCGGTGAAAGGCTGCAGCCGATACCCTCCGTTTAATTTCGCATGAGAGGCTTCTTCCATCTGTTTAACAATGTCCGGGGCATCGTCGACAAATGCTTTTGTCATTTTCGCTTCCACTGTCTTAATATCCGCGCGCGGATCAATCAACACATAAGTATTCAGGAAAAAAGAATTCCATCTTCCCGGACCATGTTCCATTTCCGAGGAAGCTTTGTGGGGAAGCAGGATCTCAAATTGTAAAGATGAATTTTGCGGGCATCTTTTGGCCACTCCGGTTACGGCAAAATTTTCAAATTTGTCCCCTCTTTTGATCAGCAGGGTTTTTCCCAATGCGGCGGTTGATCCAAAATATTTTTTGGCCGCATCTTCTGATAGCACCACCGAGTTGGGTTGCAGCAAGGCTGTTTTGGGATTTCCACTCAGAAGCGGAAAAGAGAATTCGGAAAGGAAGTTGGAATCTACAACCAGCAATTTGGGGGTGCTAATATCTGTCCCATTTTTTATGTCGGCCTGACCGCCGGATACTCTTACGAAAGCCTTTATCTCCGGTATTTTTGACGTAAAAAGCGGACCCTGTACATCACCCGTGATGCCCATTCTGCGAACCTCGCCCTGGGGACTGGTACCCTCAATGAATATGCGATAGATGTTTTGCGCATTGGCATGAAAACGGTCGAAACTCAGTTCATCTTTTACATACAAAATGATGAGCATGGCACAGGCCAGGCCAAGGCTGAGTCCCGATATATTGATGATGGAATACACCCTGTTACGCATGAGGTTCCTGAAAGCCGTGATGAAATAGTTTCTAAACATGTTGATAGTAATTTAAGCCTGGGAAATCAGACTTCGCTTAAAGCAGCGAAGAAAATGCCATTTTAATAACCTATTAGCAATCATAAACTTACAAGAATATTATTATACGCTGAACTGTCCGGTTTTGATGCAAGTGAATT
>DATHGW010000055.1:0-3669 GCA_035317445.1 Puia sp. | reverse complement strand
GGGCTATACTGCGGAAGAAACCCCAGATGCCATTTCCCGATGAGTGCAGTTTCATAACCGCCTGCTTTCATGAATGTAGCTATTGAAGGATATGCTGCACTCAGGCCATATGTGCTATCTCTTTTTGTCGGCGTAAGTGGCTCCATCAATCCAACAGGCGTTCTGGCAGGATAACGTCCCGTCATAAACGCCGCACGGGTCGGTGTGCAGACCGGGGCGGCAGAATATGCGTTCACAAATTTAATTCCCTGCGAAGCCAGTTTATCCAGGTTTGGAGTTGTGTATTCTTTACGTCCGTATCCGCTCAAATCTCCATAACCCATGTCATCGGACATGATGTAAATAATATTAGGGCGTTGAGATTGGGCGGCGTTGATTAAAAATATAAAGAGGGCGGGGAGAAGAAAGATTCCTTTTTTCATGCGGAATGGTTTTGACAAATACCTGACAGCATTTTATTTCTTGCTGAACAAATTCTCCGAAAACTTTTCGTTGAATTGTTTAACCGGATCCCCATTGATATTATGATACACCGCACTTACGAAAATAGTTTGGGCTGCACTGAGGACCGACATGACAAAGAAGGCACCAAGGGCCATCAATACAATGCCTACAATTGGATTAATGATGAGGCCGAGAAAAAATAATGGAAAACAAACAAGGATAAATGCAACCAGTCTCAGAAGCCCGAAACTGAAAGTGGCTCCCAGGCTTTCTCCCCATTTTTCTTTCATGATCTCTGTGGACCTTTTGAAGGCATCGATCGGGCCAAGGTTTTCATAGGCAATAATGGGCACCACGAAAAAAGTGGCGATGCTCCAGACGATACCAATAAGTCCGGTAATGATTTTGCCCAGGAAGCCAAGATTTTCCTGCAGTATCCTCAGGCCAAAGCCGATGGTCGCCGCAAAAAGAGACCAGGAAAAAATGGCGCCGATCCTGCTCACGCTGAACTGCAGTCCTCTTTTTACAGAAGGCTCTTCTCCATTGAAATAATCGCGCGTGCATTGAATCAGTGCAGTATTGAAAAAGGCGACAACAAAATAATTGACCAGGTAGAATAAGAATCCAACGACGTAATTGAAAATCCTGCTTTCGTCGGTGATATAATGTACATCCCGTCCAGCAGATGCCAATAAGGCGACAAAAAATGAACCAATGAGCAAGATCATCGACAATCCTGAAAGGACCGGGAAAATGATCAGCTGGCGGTTTTCTTTTAATATACTCAGGCTGTTCATCGAAAGTGTCCAGCCATTGGAGAGTTTGGTGAAAATGCTCATGTATTGAGGTTTAGGTATTTCATAAATATATAAAAAGGATGGATAAAGGAGAAGGTTTTAAAAAAAATATAAGATTTATCAAAATCTTTCAAATGAATCTTTTTCGCATAAAGGCTATTCCTGATCCGGATTTTAAATACTTTTCAAAATTAAAAGCCTTGTATTTGTCGTTAAAGGCGCGATAAAAAACCAGTTCAACAGGAAGGTTGCTGGCTGTAGCGGGAACAGCTCCGTCATTATGCCTTTGATATCTTGTCCTTAAATCGGAGGTGCAACTTTTGTAATATTCACCGTTAGTGCATTTGAGAATATATACGTAATACATTTCTGTAAATGTATGATTAGAAGAAATACCGGGAAAAGTGTTTTAACGGTGAATTTGCTAGAAAATAATGTGCCGGTATGGCATATTAAAAAGATGGTTTTGAAAGCCTTCGTCCGCCGAAGCCCACCGTAAGCGGGGGATGAATGATTGGTTTTTGTGGCGAAGCCCACCTTCGCTAAAGCTACGGTGGGCGAAGGCGGAGAGGGCGGGATTCGAACCCGCGATACCCTTTCGAGTATACACACTTTCCAGGCGTGCTCCTTCAACCACTCGGACACCTCTCCATTTTGGGGTGGCAAAAATACAATTTCAACCCTTAGCCGCCGAATATATTTCTGGCGTTCTCAGAGGTCACCCGGGCAACCTCCTCCTGGTCTACTCCCTTAATTTCTGCCAGTTTCGCTGCGATATATTTCAGATAAGCGCTCTCATTCCTCTTTCCTCTGAATGGAACCGGCGTTAGATAAGGCGCGTCGGTTTCCAAAACCAGCCACCGAAGGTCAATCTGTTTCACCACTTCGGGCAAGCTGGAATTTTTATACGTGAGCACCCCACCGATACCAAGATAGAAACCGAGGTCCACAATCTCAAGAGCAGATTCAAGGCTATCATTGAAGCAATGAAAAATCCCTTTAAGCTTTCCTTTTTGCCGATCCCTGACCACCTGGATGGATTGTTTCATGGATGCCCTGGAGTGAATCACAATGGGTATCTCGTACTGAAGCGCCCAATCAATCTGCTCGTTAAAGGCAGCATACTGCTGCTGTTCAAAACTACGATCCCAATAAAAATCAAGGCCGATTTCACCAACAGCAGCATATTTCTTTTTACGAAATGCATCTTCAAAAAAGGCCAGTTCTTCCTTAAAGTCTTGTTTAACGGAAGTGGGATGCAATCCCGCCATGGCCATGCATTTCCCGGGAAACTCCCGCTCCATCCGGGTTAGTTCCCGAAAAACACTGCGGTCGATGGATGGCAGGTAGAATCTGCTAACTCCTTCGCTTCCTGCTCTTTGTATTACGTCGGCCCGGTCAGCGTCAAACTCTTTCAGGTATAAATGACAATGCGTGTCAATCAACTCCATAAAAAATCAAGTTTTAGAAAAATCAAAAAAACCGGGATTTATCAGCGCTCTTTTTGCGATTGGTGGGCCGGTTTGTGTTGCAAATTCGAATCGCTCATATTCGTGATCCGGTGTATTCCGCGTCCCACCTGCAATCCGGTGTCACTGACAAATACCGCCCCGTTGAAATTACTTTGGATAAATCAAAAATTGTCCTACCTTTAAATCAGTTTTCATAGGGTACGGATTAAAAACGGGCCAGGGTGTCTACCCCGGCCCAATTCATTTATACCCAGTCGATAACCGGTTTGTCTGTAGCTGGCTGATTAAAAAATTACCGGATCGCGTCGAAACTAAAACCCTGCTCAGAAAAGTACCTCAACACTTTTGGCAACGCCACACTCATCCTGTCAAAAGCTTTCGCACTATCGTGAAAAATGACAATAGATCCCCGTCTGGCATAACGCGTGACATTAAAGGCACATTGGTCTCCTGATATTTTTGGGTCAAAGTCAGCACTCAGCACATCCCACATCACCACTTTGAATCGCAGCGGGTCTGACATCAAATGCGTCAGTTGAAACTTGTTGATCCTGCCATAGGGTGGCCTGAATAAATCCGAATCGATATATTTTGCCGCCAGCAGTACGTTCTCAAAATAATCCTTGTTGGATATCTTCCACCCATTCAGGTGATTGTGGGTATGGTTGCCCACGCGGTGTCCCTGATCCAGGATGCGCTTGTACAACGCAGGTTCTTCCATTACATTTTTTCCTATGCAAAAAAAGGTCGCCTTCGCACTAAATTTCTCCAGCTCATCCAGGATAAAAGGTGTGGCAACAGGATGCGGACCATCGTCGAAACTGAGGTAAATGACCTTCTTATCCGTAGGAATATTCCAGATACAACCCGGATAAAACTTCCTCAGCAGCCAGGGCGTTTTTACGAAATAAAACATCAGCAAAGATAACAGATGACAGTTAACAGATGACAGTACT
>DATHGW010000054.1:0-7030 GCA_035317445.1 Puia sp. | reverse complement strand
TTGTAATAAATATACCAGAAACAGCAGGCTATCCTGATGGAATGACCATAGATACAGAAGGAATGCTATGGATAGCACTATGGGACGGTTGGAAGGTGGTCAGATATAATCCCTATACTGGGAAGGAACTGCTACAGATCCGTTTGCCGGTATCCAGGGTGACATCATGCGTTTTCGGTGGAGATACCTTGGAAGAGATGTACATTACGTCGGCAAAAACGGGACTTTCCGCAAACGATCTAATTGAACAACCATTGGCAGGTTCCTTGTTTGTGATAAAAAATTCAGGTTTTAAAGGAATGGATGCGTTTGAGTTTATCGGATAAATGAACCAACTTATCCAAATATACACTCAGCACTATTGACGAGCCGTCATTCAATCGCCTTTACTGCCCTGCCATAGTCGGCATCCCCTAAAATGGCCTTTGCGGTTTTAAGGTATGCGGATTTGATTTTTTCATTCGGCGGCATTTTTTTTGCGATCGTGGTCAGCAGGTCGGCTTTATCGTGGTCTGATCCCAAATGTTCAGTTGAACCGATCAGGGCGATCCATTGCTCTTCTGTGAGGGTAGGGTCTTCCGTTAGTTTGTGATACAAGTTGGACTTTGAATTATCGGCACCCATACGCGAGATCAGGGCCAATTCCCTGTCATAATGATCCTGCGGGATTCTTTTCTTTTCGATAAGCTGTCTGATCAAATTTTCTTTTGCATTGTCGGAGCCCAAATGGTCAATGGTTTCGAGGAAAATATCGACACTTTGCCCGGGGATAGCTGACTTGTTGATTAACTGCGAAAGTATATTTTCCTTTGCATGATCGGAACCCATGCGGTTGGATGTTTCCAAAAACTTATTGTAGCATTCACCCGGGAGTGTATCCTGCCTGATGATCTGTAATAATAAATTTTCTTTTGCATTGTCTGATCCGAGTCTGTCGATGGCAGGCAATAAATCATTGATCCGGCTTGGGGGAATAATCCCATAATTGATTCTTTGGGTGAGCAGATTTTGCTTTGAGAAATCAGATCCCATTCTGTCCACTGCTTCCAGCCAGGCATTATTGGTCAACGAGTCTTTCAGGCGTTCAGCGCCGAACTTCCCGAGCAAATTTTCCTTGTCGTTGTCTGAACCGAGCGAAGATCCGATTTTCAAGGCTATTGCCCTTTGGTCCTGGCTGGAAAGACTGTCTCTTGATAGCATAAACTCAAAGTAGTTTTTCCTGATATCGTCCCTGTTCAGGTTTTCTATTTCGTGCAGCAGGGCTGGTATGCCGCCTTTGGTATAGATGCGTTCCATTCTTTTCTCTGCGTCAAATCCATACATGATCATTTCCCTGATCGCCTGGGAAAGCAGTGTACTGCCTTCGTCATTAGGTCTCGTTGTTTTTTCTCCATCATTGAGTTGATAAGTTATATGCCCCCGTGCGTCGGATACTGCGGCGATTTGCTGGCCGTTTTTCCTGTACGCCAAAAATCCGTTGGCACTCATCTCCACGATGGCTGTTTCTTCCTCGTTTAACTTGAAATCTCCGCTATATTTTATTTCTTCCAGTACCCGGTTGTTCCTGCTGGTGATGGATGTAACCTTTTTTCCCTCGCTGTCATTATAGGAAGTAATTTCGAGCCCATGACCGTTTCGATACCAGCAGCCGGCGCAAAAGACCAGCATGACGATAATGGCAGCAAAAACCTGATTTTTTTTCATTGCATAGCAGTTTTGATGTTGCATAAATAGTTAATTCCGGGTTTCATTGTCAGATTTCCGCGTAAGAAAATAATACGCAATGAAACTTGCGGCGATACAGAATGACATTATGGCCAATGAGTGAAGTCCGAAAGGCTGAAACGCAGTGATCAGGCTAAGCCCGGTTCCAATGCCCGCAAATATGACTGCCCATTTGATGGCCAGGTTCCTGTTATCTTTTTCGCCGGGATAAAGGAGTTTGGACACAATGTCTTCAGCGGCTCCTTTGTCGATCAGCCTTTTCTTTACGCGGTGGTCGAAAATTAATTTCACCAGCGAAAGGATAAATGTCGAAATCAAAAAGATCACGATCAGCGTGGCCAGTATATGCGTCACGTCGAACATATATCCACTGTCCTTCATCGGGTCGAAATAACTTTGTGCCTTCACTGCCGGGGTTGTCATGAGTATGCCGAGCAATACTTTTATTTTTTTCATTTTTCTTGATTGAAGTAGATGTTAAGGATTAGACGGTTCAGGGAACAGATTGTTGCAGTTCATTATACTGTATTTAAGATATTCATTTTGTTCTCATATTTTTTGTAGAGTAATATACCTTGAAATACCAGGAGGGTTAAAGCCGTTGTTATGATTAAATACATGACCATGGGTAAAATGCCTGCAAATAAATTGGCAATATGATGCCAGTATAGGTATACCGGTACGGCCAATGCGAAAATGATCACTGCCGCAAGGAGGTAAGCCGAAGGCATGGCCCTCGAGGAAGATGGAGCGCTTCGCGGTATTTTAGACAGAACCAATCCGGCAAGGTCAAAATCAAAAGCCTGTTTTGGCATATCTTTGATCGCAGAAAACAACAAAGCATAAGCGGCTACCCTGGCGCTGCATGCCTCGCATCCTTGCACGTGCATGACGATTTCAGGGTCAGCACCTGGTTTGTTTGAAGCATATTGCTGGATTTCCATTTCCGAAAGATGATCGTTCGTCATAATTCCTCCCTTTTATATTTGAGCAATAAACCTTCTCTCAAGGCTTTCCTTGCCCTGAATAAATAATTTTTGACTGTACCCTCGGGCAGACCGGTAATGGTCACGATCTCCTCGTAGCTGAGTTCCTCCTGGTGGTAAAGTATGATCAATGTTTTGTAGACGGGAGACAACAGGTGAATACCCGCTTGCAGCATGGCCGATAATTCTTTTCGAAGGATCAGCGTTTCCGGTTCGCAGCCCACGGTATGCTGATCCCAGGTGTGCGCAACGGTGCCCGTTTCATGTTCTGTATCCTTTCCGGAATGCAAATCTCCGGGAAGCAGCAATTTTTTCCTTTCCAGCCAGTTCAGGCAAGTATTATAAGTGATCTGTCCGATCCAGGTAGACAGTTTGGATTGAAATCTAAAGCCTGACAATTTACTATATGCTTTTAAATAGATGTCCTGTGCGATATCCTTCCTGTCTTCAGTATTGGGAATCATCTTGAACATGATCTGGGCAACCAATCCCTCGGTATTTTTAATGATTTCGCCAAAGGCATGAGTATCACCATTCAATACTTTGTTTACCAATAGTTGGTCGGCCGGATGGTTCCCAATGTTATTGTTCACTTAGAAGATTAGACAGCAAGGTCCTGGATTTGTTGCAACCTGTTATTTTATGTAAAATTTAATCGAAATGAAGGTAAACATAGATTTTAAGCCCGTCAACTTTTGTACCTTCAGCCAGAACCGGCAGACATGAAGAAAAATATCGCCATACCCGTATTTCTTTTTCTCACGCTTTGGTGTCTTGACAAAAGCTGCGCCCAAACGCAGTTTGATCTGCCGCAACAAATACAACTGAAATCAAAAGAAGACTATGCCAGGTATGAAACGACGGTGATTGGCGCAGCAAAATGGCTGGAATCAACGGATTTTGACCGCTACATGGACAAACGGAACCAGATCAATGATTTTATCATTAAGTGGGTTTCCGGTAGTCCGAACGTAACCGTTAATCTGGACGAGCCGCTCGCCAGGCTAACCGAAAAAAATCCTGAATTGCTTGCTCTGTATGTAGCCAGTTATGCGAGGTATACGCTGGAAAATAAACGATCGCCCAGCAATTTTTATGCAACTAAAGCGGGCCTGACCTCCATCTCCAACGTTTACAAAAAAGGGATCGATGTGTCAAGAAGCAAATTGCTCGAAAAGCTTAAAGACAACGCCCGGATTGAAGAATATATTCTTAAAACGCTGAGAATTCCAAAAACTTAGATTCGTTAATTAATTATAGTGCTGCGGCACCATTTTATTTTCAAGCAGATCCTTGAGGTTGGCAAGTACTTTTTTCCAATTCTCTTCGGAATGCGCCCTCATCTTTTCATCGGGAATATTATCCTGTGTAATGGTCAGGATGGTTTCGTCGCCTTCTTCACTGATCTCATAGGTAATGTTCGCATAATTTTCTGGTTTGTCTTCTATACCCGACATAGAACTCCAGTAATTATATTTCAATAGTTTGAACGGTTGAATATCTATGATGGTTCCTTTGTCACGGTACGATTTCCCGTTCCAGACTCCTTCAAAAACAATCGGGCTCCCGGCTCTCCATTCAGAGATAGTATTGGTTCCGAAAAAATATTCCTTGATCAGTTCGGGATTCGTTAAAGCTTCCCAGACTTCTGCACTGGAAGCGTCTATACGTGTGCCCACGCGGTTAATGATCTTATTTTTCATGACTTATTTTTATCTGATTTGGCTAAAAAATCGTGCCACCGATTGTTTCAACTGTTAATAATTATCATGTGCCAATAAATCAAACGGCTCCCGGCCTGATATATTTTATAACTTGTGGAATAACCCAATCGAATCAATGGCTATGAAAAGGGAATTCTCAGGATTTTCGCGACCTTTTATTGGATTAGGCGCGATAATTGCTTGGTCCGCCCTTTCCCTTCAATTTTACCTGATCCTGGAAAAAAGCACTACATCTTCCTGGTCTACCATCATCAGGTTTTTCAGCTATTTTACGATTTTAACCAATATCCTGGTAGCGTTATGTTTCAGTTTTCTCCTGTCAAAAACGGGTTCACGATCTCGTAGATTTTTTTCCAACCCAAATGTCATCACGGCTGTTTTTGAATTCAGGGATCGTATGCCTCTTGTATGTAGGAGTAGCGCTGCTGTTTGTGGGAATTGCAAAAGGAATCAGGAGACCGGCAATCGGAATTTCATGATACATAAAATTGGTTTCGAGGTTTTGAAAAAATAGTTAAAAACCACCAAAAAAAGGCTGGTTTTGGTTCTTCTGACTGGGCAAAAGGTTATCTTAATGGCCGAATCATTAAATCGGTTCACGTAAATTAATTTTAAAAATAAACACGCACCATGAAAAAAATCATCTTCTTTGTCCTGGTTTCATTTGCCACTGTTTCTTTACATGCCCAGCTTTCCAAAACAAAATGGAAGGGCACCCTGCAATTGGATAATCCCGTCGATGTGCTTTTTGATTTTGGACAAGACAGCCTGACGGTGTACGTAGTTGAAAACAATTCCGGTCTCGAAACGATGCTGTTTACTGTTAAGGACTCGGTACTCAGTATCAAGAAAGTATATGGCCAGAGTGATTGTGATGACCAGATAACGGGCAAATACAAATATGAAATTAAGAACGACGAAATGCTGCTGACCCTGGTTTCTGACGACTGTGTGAGCAGGGCTACTGTGCTGGACAAGACTAGGTGGATGAGGTTCAAGTAGAAGTAGTTGGGCGAGTGGGTTGTGGCTAGTGGCTAGTAAAACCACTAGCCACTAGCCACGACCCACTCGCCTTCCTCATAATATTTAAGGCCAATTTGCGTTTTATTCTCAAATCACTCCAATATCCAAACCGATTAGTATGAAAAATCTACTCATTCTGGCTGTCGCCTTCAGCCTTTTTTCCTGTTCAACAACCGAGCTTGTTCATTTGAGTGTTATGGAACCAGCGCCGGTAACGCTTCCGCCTTCCATCAAGACCGTGGGCATTGTAAACCGCAGTCAGGCATCCAAGCAAACCAAAGTCATTGATGTCGTCGATAAAATCTTTTCACTGGAAGGTGCAAACCTCGATTTTGAGGGTGCCAAGTCCAGTATGAGCGGACTCAGCGACGAGTTGATGAAGAACAGCAGGTTCTCGGAAGTCAAATTACTGAGCGCTGTTGAGCTGAGAACCATCGGTGCCGGGACCTTTCCGACCCCTTTGCCATGGGATGAGGTAGACAAGATATGCAGGGATAACCATGTAGACGCTTTATTTGCACTGGAGACTTTCGACACCGATTCTAAAATAAACTATGCCGTCAGTCCTACGTCGATCAGAACTCCTTTGGGCAATGTACCAGCAGTAGAACAACAGGCAAGCATGCTGACCACTGTAAAGACCGGCTGGAGGATATATGACCCCGCAGGAAGGAATATCCTGGATGAATTCCCGATTTCAAGAAGCATCGCCCACTCTTCATCGGGAATAAATCCTGCCGTAGCGGCCGCCGCGCTCGTAGGCCGTAAGGATGCGGTAAAAGAGGTCGGTGACAAGATCGGACATGTATATGCGTGCAGAATAATTCCTTATTGGTTAAGGGTGTCAAGAGATTATTTTGTGAGGGGCTCCGATCAGTTCCGGGTGGCCAGGAGGAAAGCACAAACCGGCAATTGGAATGAAGCCGCTCAATTATGGCAACAGGAAACGAATAATCCCGACGGCAAAGTTGCCGGCAGGGCTTGTTATAATATGGCCATCATCAGTGAGATCAATGGTGAGCTGGATGCGGCGATCGGCTGGGCGCAGAAATCGTACGAGAATTACAATAACCGGCTTGGCCTCATTTATGTAAACATCCTGAAAAACAGGAAAGTGAGTATGGATTTGGTGCAGGAGCAGCAGTGAGGAGTTGACTGGTTGATAAGTTGATAAGTTGAGGCCATGATACTTTTCCATATTTTATTGATATGAAGTAATAAACATTTTTTCCACGCTCCCGATTTTATCGCGTCTGTTTTCCCAGCCTGTATTTTCTTTTCCTATCTTCCATGAGGTGAATGGTTTGATTTTTGATTGGGGGTTAGATGGCTTCCTAACCAATCAACCATTCAACCAATCAACTTATCAACTTTTCACCCAGATGGAATTCGATCCCAACAACAAAGTTATCCAGCTCTGTTCCCAGGGAATGGAGGAAGAATTTGCAGGAAATATCGGACAGGCGCATGCGCTTTTTCAGCAGGCCTGGGACCTGGCCAAAGATGATTTTGAGGCATTTACTGCGGCTCATTACCTGGCCAGGCATCAGAAGGATCCAAAAGAAATGCTGT
>DATHGW010000053.1:0-2005 GCA_035317445.1 Puia sp. | reverse complement strand
CCCGTGGTCATGACTGCCCTGATGGCCATGATTGGCCTCATGCCCGCTGCCATCTCCACCGGAATTGGAAGTGAAACGCAAAAGCCGCTCGCCATCGTGGTGATTGGCGGGCTGGTTACTTCAACAATCCTAACCTTGTTGATCCTGCCTGCCATATATGCCCTGGTATTCAAATTCATGCATCATAGCGCCAACAGGCGACTGCTCAAAAAAGCCGGGCTCGTCAGCAAATAAAGATTATCAGCAAATTAGCCTTCTTTGTCTATTTTTGTGCCGTTTTTGAGCATGACGCGTACTTATTTCATATTGAATAAATGCCTGCATTACTTATTGGCATTGCAGGTCCTGAACATGAGTTTTGGCAACCTGGTTATGACGGACCATGTTTTTACCCGGCCCGGGATAGAAAACAATGAAATAGACAGCGCCATCGAATTCATCACTGAAAACCTGTTGGGATGGGATAATTATGTCCCCGAAAAAAACAAAGCCCAGCAGGATAATCATTTCATTAAAGCAAATACCTGCTTTCTTTTCTGCGAAAAAGAAACAGTAGACACCGAATGCATTGCCTATGCTCCCGTCATGGCCCATGACCTGTTTGTTCCTGGTCTCCTGACCAAGTACAACCAGGAAATCAATCCGCCCCCTCCTAAGCCGGTTGTCGCTGGTTTTCAGTTTATGTCTGTTTAGGCCAGCATCTTACCGGGTTGAATGGTAGCTTATCTCTAATAAATAAAATTTCATGCTGTTTATCTGCACAAACAGGTTCGGGTTCTGTTGTAAATTGTTGATCCGGGTATTTTTTTTACTAGTGATCGGGCACCCGGGAATGAGCCAGGCAAAAAAAACCGACACCCTTATATTATCACTTCCCGAAGCGGAGAAGATCTTTCTGGAAAAAAATCTTGCCCTGCTTGCCGAGCAGTATAATATTGATATCAACAAAGCCCTTGTTCAACAGGCCAGGTATTGGGATAACCCGGTGTTGAATACCGATCAGAATATATATGACGGGAAGTTCTTCAGACACGACAACCAGTATGGACAGGTCTTCCTTCAGATTCAGCAGCTCATCAAGACCGCAGGGAAAAGAAATAAGGCCATCAAACTGGCCAATGACCAGGTGTTCACGGCCCAGCAACAATTCAATGACCTGATGCGCAACCTGAAATATTTATTGAGAAATGACCTGGCCACTGTTTATCAATTGCTCCAAACCGACAAGATCTTTACCGACGAAATCAGTGCTGTGGAGCAATTGGTAAAAGGAATGGATGCGCAGTTGCAGGCAGGCAATATTTCACAGAAAGACAATATCCGGATGAAGGCCCTGTTGTTCAGTCTCCAGAGCGATCAGTCCGATGTACAACGGCAACTTGCAGACATCCAATCGGATTTACACATCTTATTACAACAGACCACAACGACGTTCATTGCCGCCGATTTTTCTGCAGTGATGAAAACAGACAGTATCCCGCTGTTAAATCTGCAACAATTGCTCGACAGTGCGAAAATGAATCGTCCGGATGCGCAACTGGCGCAAACCAACCTGTCCATTCAGCAGCATAACCTCGCTTACCAAAAGGCACTGGCCGTTCCGGACCTGAATGTTGGCATTGAATACGACCAGCGCAGCAGTTATATAACAAATTATTACGGGCTGGCCATTTCTTTACCGATTCCGATCCTGAACAGGAATAAAGGCAATATAACCGCGGCACAATCTGCTATCAAACAGGCTCAGACAAACCTGCAGCAGATGCAAAGCCAGGTAGAGCAGGATGTCAGCAGCGCTTACAATAAACTGATGATCGCCTATCGCCTGAAACTGGGAACCAGCAGCGACCTGCAAACAAAATACGATCAGTTGCTCCAAAACATGATACAAAGCTACCGGCAAAGGCAGGTCAGCCTCCTGGAATTCCTTGACTTTTTTGGCGCCTATAAGGATGCGCACCAAAAGCAACTGCAGCAGGATACCAACCTTCGGTCTGCGGCGGAG
>DATHGW010000052.1:0-7704 GCA_035317445.1 Puia sp. | reverse complement strand
GTTGGATGTGGACGAAAATGGCGGAAGAAACACCATCACGGATATTCATGAGGCAGGAGGCAATGGAATTTTTCTCCCGGCAGACGTCACAGACCAGGCGGCCGTAAGGAAAATCATGGAAGACCTGGTGGAGGAGAAAAGCGCCCTGGATATCCTGGTTAACAATGCCGGTATCGCACACGTGGGAAATGCCGAGAACACCAAAGAGAAAGATGTTGACAGGCTGTTGCAGGTCAATGTAAAAGGATTCTACAATTGTCTTCATGTAGCCATACCGCTCATGAAAGCCAGAGGCGGTTCCATTATCAATATGGCATCCACTGCCGCATCTGTTGGCATACCCGATCGCTTTGCCTATTCCATGACCAAGGGCGCAGTGATCGGTATGACGCTGTCGGTCGCCAAAGATTTTATTTCGTACAATATCCGCTGCAATTGTATTTCTCCGGGCCGGGTTCATACGCCTTTTGTGGAAGGATTTATTGCAAAGAATTATCCCGGCAGGGAAAAGGAAATGTTCGAAAAGCTGTCTAAAACGCAACCGATCGGGAGAATGGCGCAGCCGATGGAGATTGCTTACCTGGCGCTTTACCTCAGTTCAGACGAGGCCGCTTTTGTTACCGGCAGTGACTATCCTATAGATGGAGGATTTATTACGTTGAATAGTTGATTGCTTTTGTCATTCCGAGCGCAGCGAGGAATCGACGAAGGCAGTAAGGTTCTCCTCTAGCTGATTCCTCGCTGCACTCAGAATGACAAGGGAAACATATTACTTTGCAATTAAATACTTTTCCGAATGCTACAGAGATTGCTTCATATGCCAAAATTTTTTCTCCTCCTGTTCATCTCCCTGCTTACTTCGCATATTGTTATCAGTCAGCCTGCCAACTCTCCGGATCCCTGGAAAATTACGGCTACTCAAATTGACCCCTCCAACTACTATGGCATTACTGTAGCGAATGGGATGATCGGCATCGTGTCTTCACCTGAACCGCTTAAAGTAAAAGATGTTGTTCTGGCTGGTGCCTATGATCTTTATGGCAGGGGAAGAGTCAGCAATTTCCTGCGCAGCTTCAATTTGCTGAATATGTACCTGGATATCGACGGCCGCCGTCTGGGTGCAAAAGACATCAGCAACATGAAGCAGGAACTGGATATGCGCCATGCGAGCTTTACTGCATCTTTTGATTATGGCGACAAAGCTTCGGTGAGCTATACTTATTATTCCTTGCGAAACCTGCCATTTACTGTTTTGATGGATATTGCGATCACCGCGAAGAAAGACATTGACATAACCAGTGCAAGCGTAATGGAAGCGCCGGATGCATTAAGAGATGTTCAGAATTATTACAACGAAATTGACCGGCCGCATGTCGTGATCAGTTTACTCACCTCTTCTGCGAAAAGTCCGACGGGAAAATTATTGATGTGCGCCTCGAATACATTTCTCTTCAGCGAACCACATGGCCAGGAGCCCCGCGTCATTCATGAGATGTGGGATAACAATATGCACCTCATGAAATTCAGCCGGAAGATCGCTGCGGGAACGGTATATCATTTTTCAGTTGCAGGGTCCTCCATCACATCGGCCCATCATGAAGATCCTTTGAATGAGGCGGAGCGCCTCACCATCTTCGCGAAACTGGAAGGCAGGGAAAGACTGATCCTTTTTCATAACAGAGCCTGGGATGAATTGTGGAAGAGTGATATTGTCATCGATGGCGATGCACAATCGCAACAGGATGTGCACAGCATGCTCTATCACCTGTATTCTTTTTCCAGGGAAGGAACTTCTTTGAGTCTTTCCCCGATGGGCATAAGTGGTCTGGGCTATAACGGCCATATTTTTTGGGATGCCGATCTCTGGATGTTCCCTGCCCTGCTCGTCCTTCATCCCGAGATCGCCAAATCGCTGATGGAATACCGTTTTGAACGGCTCGGGCCTGCGAGAAAAAACGCCTTCTCTCATGGCTATAAAGGCGCCATGTTTCCGTGGGAAAGTGCGGAATCGGGTGTGGAAGAAACACCAGTGTGGGCGCTGAGCGGACCGTTTGAACATCACATCACAGCCTGCGTGGGTATGGCTGCATGGAATTATTATTGTGTTACACAGGATAAGAACTGGCTAAGGGAAAAAGGCTGGCCCATTCTATCAGCAACGGCAGATTTCTGGGCCTCCAGGGTGGAAAGGAACGGACCCGGGCACTATGATATTAACAACGTGGTTGCCGCCGATGAGTGGGCCGAGAATGTAGACAACAATGCATTCACCAATGCGGCGGCAAAAACAGTGCTGCAGGATGCTACAGAGGCAGCGAAAATACTTGGCCTGGCGGCAGACCCGGATTGGATGCTCGTAGCCAACAATATTCCTATATTGAAAATGGCTGATGGCGTTACACAGGAACATGCCAGCTATCATGGAGAAGGCATCAAACAGGGAGATGTGAATTTGCTGGCTTATCCGCTAAAGACGATCATCGATCCTGCGCAAATCAAAAAAGATCTTCAGTATTATGAAACCAGGGTTCCCAACGAGGGAACGCCTGCGATGACCCAGGCCATTTTCGCCCTTTTATATGCCAGGCTTGGCGAAGGAGATAAGGCGTTTCATTTTTTTAAGGATGCATATACGCCCAACCTGAATCCGCCCTTCAGGGTCATAGCGGAAACCAAAGGGGGTACCAATCCGTATTTCGCTACAGGAGCCGGTGGCATCGTACAGAGCCTCTTGATGGGATTTGGTGGTTTGGACATAACCTCACGGGGAATTGTCCAAATACCCTCTAAACTCCCCGGTTCCTGGAAAAAACTAACCCTGACAGGGATTGGTCCGGACAAGAAAAATTACACAGTTAAATAAAATTTATTAATTTGCTACCTGGTGAAGAAGACTGCTGCTATATTATTATTGGGAATCTTGACATTTAACTGGTTAGGTTACCGTTTCCTCACGTCATACCTCGAAGACAGGACCAATACGGCTTTCAACAACCGGCTGGATTCAGATAATTATAACGAATCCGATCTTATTTCCATCAAAGTCGCTAACAATCTGCCTTATACTAACGCGAAGAAATTTGAGCGCGTTAACGGACAAATTGAGATTGCGGGCGTTCAATACAACTATGTAAAGATCAAAGTATCTGCCGATTCGCTGGAACTGCTTTGCATTCCGAACCACGATATCACCCAAATGCAGTCTTCCAAAGACGAATTCTTCAAATTGGTCTATGACCTGCAGCACAATGGCCAGGGAAAAAAGAGCGATTCACATCCCGGCGCATCAAAAAATTTCTCTCCTGACACATATACAGTCAATGACATGTTCAGCTTGAATCATCCCGGTTCAACAGACGGAACATGCTCATTTGGGAACTATTCGTTCCTCATTCCATCTAATAGCACACCTGCTGCAGAACAGCCTCCTGAAATTTGCTGATCCTTCACAGGATTTGTGAAACAAGGTTGTTTTCGCTGCCACTTTATCCTCCACGCGGGGGATAATGCGCCCATTGTAATTATACAATTCACATATGAAACATTTATTGGTTATCGCTTTTTCAGGCATTTTCTTGCTGGCCTGCAATACAAAGAAGGATTATGAGCAAATCTTTAATGATCCATCATTGTATTCCAAAACGGTGCATGAATTAAATACGGTGGTCATGGGTAATAATTTCAGCCCCATCGTCGCTTCCCGTAACTATACTTATGCCAACGTGGCTGCTTACGAAGTCATCGCAGCGGGTTATCCCGATAAGTACAATTCGCTGGCCGGACAACTAAACGGGTTGACATTTGTGCCCAAACCCGAAACCGGCAAAAAAATCGACTACGAATTCGCAGCACTGCTGGCATTTTGTAAGCTGGGGGAAGCGGTCACTTTTCCAGCAGGCAGCATGAAGGAGTATATTGACAGCCTGAAAAAACTGGGCGATGATCATGGCATGCCGGATGACGTGATGAAGAATTCCATCGAGTTTGCCGACACGGTAGGTCAGGCCATCATGACTTGGACGAAAAAGGACAATTACCTGCAAACCAGGGGAGCGCCTGAATATACCGTGATGGATTCACCGGGCCGTTGGGTGCCAACACCACCTGCTTATTCTCCGGCCGCAGAACCGCATTGGAACAAGATCCGCACGCTGGTGCTGGACAGCGCAAACCAATTTTTGCCGCCACCTCCTTACAAATTTGATGTAACGAACAAGAACAGCGATTACTACAAGGAAGTCATGTACATTAAAAGTGCAGGAGACAGCCTGACCGAAGAACAGGCACAAATAGCCGATTTTTGGGATGACAATCCTTTCAAGCTGAATGTATCGGGGCACCTGATGTTTGGGACGAAGAAATTTTCACCTCCCGGCCATTGGATGAGTATTGTGGGGATTGCCGCTGAAAAAGCAAAGGCGGATTTTCCAACAACCGTTACGGCATTTGCAAAGACCTCCATTGCGCTGTTTGATGCGTTCATTCAGTGTTGGGATGAAAAATACCGTCACAATACGGTGCGACCCGAAACCGTGATCAACAAATACTTCGATCCCAATTGGCGCCCGCATTTGCAAACGCCTCCATTTCCCGAATATACCTGTGGACATTCCACCGGCTCGGCTGCTGCCGCAGAAGCCCTGACCAGTGTATTCGGTGACAATTTTCCTTATACCGATACAACAGAAATGGAATTCGGGATCGAGAGCCGTTCGTTCAAATCATTCCGGGACGCGGCAGAAGAAAACAACTGGGCGCGTTTTTATGGTGGCATTCATTTCCATCATAGTTGTATTGTATCCACGGAGTATGGCCGCAAAGTCGGCGGGTTGGTGGCTGACCGTTTAAAGATGAAGAAATCATAACTATTTTATAATTAAACCAAAAGAACTGTTGTATGAAAAAGATCTTATTGACTATTTCCTTTTTCTCAATCTTATTTGCAGGAAAAATAATGGCCCAGGGTTGCGTGGCTATTAAAAGTGTAAGCGGTTTTGGAATTGTACCGTTTGATGAATCCGATACGGCATCCAAATGGTATTTTAATGCCAATAACAGGTATTTTAAGTCGTTCAGGCATTTTGTCGGTACCGAAGAACAGAAGCAACGCATCGCGCAGGGAACCAATGTGATCAATCATCAGTATACACTGGATCTTTCTGTTACCCGTATCCTGAACTCAAAGTGGTCTGTTTTTCTGGATGTGCCGATTGAAGCAAATTCACGTTCATCATTATACGAACACAGTAATTTAGGCAGATATTCCACGCATTCATTTGGTGTAGGCGATATCCGCTTTGCCGTATACAGGTGGTTGATCGATCCTGTGAAAGCGCCAAGGGGGGATGTTCAGCTGGGATTGGGTCTTAAACTGCCCACAGGAAATTATAACTACCAGGACTATTTCCATATTACAGACAGCTCCACCCGGTTAGGGCCGGTTGACCAATCCATTCAATTGGGAGATGGCGGTACAGGAATTACCCTTGAAGTCAATGCCTACTATAATTTCTCAAAACACCTGAATGCATATGGTAATTTTTATTACCTGAGTAATCCACGTGAACAAAACGGGATTTCTACTGCAAGGGGTGGAACACCCTCTGCCAGTTCGGTGAAGAACGGGAGTTCAGTGATGAGCGTTCCTGACCAGTTTATGATCAGGGCGGGAGTCAATTATATGGTTAAGCATTTAATGTTTTCAGCAGGGGTGAGAGACGAGTGTTTGCCTGCCAAGGATGTGATCGGCGGCAGCGGCGGTTTCAGAAGGCCGGGCTATATTATTTCTGCCGAACCTGGTATCACGTACAATTTTAAAAAAGCAGCGGTATATGCATTTGTTCCCGTGGCATTGGTGCGCAACCGTACGCAGAGTTATCCGGATCAGCTGTCAAGCAAAATGACCGGCGCAACCGTACATGGCGATGCAGCTTTTGCTGACTATGCTGTTAATATAGGTTGCACACTAAGATTTTAACCTGTTATTATTTTTTCCATATAACCAAACTAAACTGCAATGTGTACGATTAAAAAAATGGGGATCGCGATGGTTGCGCTGATGATCGTTTGTTCTTACCAACAGGCGCAGGCGCAGACCAGCAATGATGCGATCATGATGAACAAGGGCCAGTTCTGTAATGGCATTACATATTCTTATTCACAGTGGACGGATTATTGGGAAGGCAAACTCAAGCGCAACAACCAAAACATGGGCATGGTAACGACGCAGTCGCTGACGTACATGCCCAATTACGGCATCAGCAATAACCTCAATGTGATGGCGGGCGTTCCGTATGTATGGACCCACGCCTCTGCAGGCACATTACATGGCATGAGTGGCTTTCAAGACCTGAGCCTTGATGTAAAATGGAAACCACTTAGCACCAGGATCGGCCCGGGCAAATTTTCTCTTTTCCTGGTAGGCGGGTTCAGCACGCCATTGAGTAACTATTCGGTTGATTTTCTTCCGATGTCCATCGGGCTGGGAACGACCAACCTGATGGGAAGGGTCATCATTAATTATGGGGTGGGTATATTTTTCTTCAGGGCGTCGGGCGCTTATGTCTGGCGCAGCAATACAAAGCTCGACAGGACCGCTTACTATACTACGACGTTGCACCTGACCAACGAAGTGGAGATGCCTGATGTGGCCAATTTCAACGGAAGCCTCGGCATACATAAGAAATACCTGATCGCAGAAGCGATGGTTGACTATATGAAGACACTCGGCGGTTTTGACATCAGGAGGAATGACATGCCCTTCCCCAGCAACAGGATGATCAGTACCGATGTTGCTGTACATGTTAAATACACACTTCCATTTTTTACACACGTATCATTGGACGGAACGGCAAGTTATGTCGTGGACGGCCGCAACGTAGGACAGGCAACCAGCTTTATGATCGGGGCATTTTATGTTTTCGATCTGTTTAAAAAAGGGAATGTCTTACCGCAATCAATACCATCAAACCGTTAAACTTATCGACATGAAAAAAGGAATGCTCATTTTATTCACGGTGACCCTGACCATCAGTTTTGTGCAGTTCTCCTGCAAAAAAAGCATCAGCGACAGGACAGCTGACCTTGCTGCCTTGAATTCGGCGGGCAACCTCGATCTGAACGCAGGTGCCTGGAAAACGGTTCTGCTCGCGAGGCCCGACACTTTTGTCGTAGCCACGCCTGCGGCCACCAATTCCACGGGTTATATTGCTGACCTCAATGAGATCAAAGGGTACCAGCACAACCTGACCAGCCAGCAAAAAGACATCATCAAATATTGGGCTGCCGGTGGTGTGCTTAGGTGGAACGAGATCATGCGTACCCTGGTCGCGAAATACAATTTGCCGCCTTACCAGAATGCAGATGGAACTTATCCCATCCCCAGCTCAGCTAACCCATTTGCATACCCGCTTTTTCCATTTTCGAATCCTCCCTATGCGGCAAGAGCCTATGGATATATAAGCGCGGCGCAATATGATGCATTGATCGCATGTTGGTTTTATAAGACAAAGTACAACAGGGCCGCGCCATACAAAGTGGATTCAAGCGTTCAGGCAAACGGTGTGGTCAGATCAGATCTTCCTGCATATCCTTCCGAAGCAGCGGTGATGGCAGGTGTCTCCGCCGAAATGATGAAAATGCTTTTTCCCGATGAGATCGCTTATATCCAGCAAAGGGCGCAGGAACAGGAACTCGCTACCATCA
>DATHGW010000051.1:0-2766 GCA_035317445.1 Puia sp. | reverse complement strand
CGGACATTTGGAAAAAATCCGTTGTGTAAAGATGATCCCCGATGCGCACGTCAAGGTCCATTTCTTCTCTGAATTCTCTTTTCAGACAGTCCCTCGTTCCTTCGCCGAATTCCAGTCCGCCTCCCGGGAATTTGGTATAATAATTTCCGCGGATAAACTCATCACTCACCAGCACCTGTTTGTTTTCGTCCAGCAATATTCCGTAAACGCGAATGTTGAACATATTTGAGTTGATCAATTTTAGCCATTTTTTTGCCTATCTTGTCCAGACAGCCGTGAGCCTATTGCTCCCATTGCCGAACACAGATTTTCATTGATTTACGAAATTGTGCGATCTTGTCATGTCACTGCCAAACAGACACTGAATACGCATAGAACGCACAGAGAACGCAGAGAGAACGCAGACCAAACGCAGGCAAACCCCGAAACTTCTCTGCGTTTTTCCTCTTTTTGCTGCCTGACAGCTTATCGGATGGCCCATACGGATTGATAACAACCAATCAATCGGTCAACTACCCAGCATAAGGTGGCCTTCAAAGACGAGCTCAGCTGGTCCGCAGAGCCAGATATTCTCAAACGCACCATTTACGCGATCATATTCCACCACCAGTTTTCCGCCCTTGGTGATCACCTTTACATCATTGTACCCGACATCATTGTGATAACACACCAAAGCGCAGGCTACAACGCCGGTACCGCAGGAAAGCGTTTCGTCTTCCACGCCACGCTCGTATGTGCGTACAATAATTTCGTCCTCCTTTTTTTGTTCTACAAAATTTACATTGATACCTTCCTTTGCGAAGGCTGAACTGTAGCGGATATCCATTCCCTTTTGCACAACATCATAGTCCATCACGTCGCCCACGATTTTTACATAATGGGGAGATCCGGTGTCAAGAATAAAATCTCCGTGTTCATCCTGAACGGATTTCACATCCTGCATTTTCAAACTGACAGTACCGTCATCATCAATCTCAGCAACATGATCGCCATCCACTGCCCTGAAAAAGTACTGATCATGACGGATGCCCAGATGGTAAGCAAATTTCACCATGCAACGGCCCCCGTTGCCGCACATGCTGCTTTCCCGACCATCTGAATTATAATATTTCATTTCAAAATCGTAATCCAGTTTTGAATTCAGCAGCATCAGACCGTCTGCCCCGATCCCAAATTTTCTGTCGCATAGCGCCTGAACCTGGTCCTGTGTAAGGGAAGAATAAATCCAGTTGCGGTTGTCCAGGATGATGAAGTCGTTTCCTGTGCCCTGGTATTTGTAGAAGTGTATTTTCATAGTTAAAAGAAAATAGACAATAGAAAATAGGTATTATTTTAAAATTTGAATCATTTTACTTAACATTTTAAAAACAGATTCCAGTTTATTTTCAAGATCCGGGATTCGATCCTTTTGCAAATATCCTAATCTCAGCCCAATTTCAATCTGAGTATCAATTTCTACCAGCGACGCCCTCGAAATCTCATAAAATCTTTTTTCTCCATCCTGGAACTTCGGGAAGATCCCTCTGCAATATTACTACATACAGAAATAGCAGCTCGCTTTAGTTGCGAAGCTAAAATAAATTGTTCTTCTCTGGGAAATGTCTGGGTAAGCAGGTACACGTTTTTTACCAGTTCAATCGACATGCCGTACACCTTTAGCTGTTTGTGGGCGAGATTTAACATCTTAAAAAGTTTTACTGTTAATCGAGCCCACCTTCTAAATCCTGTTTTCTATTCTCTACTCTCTATTCTCTATTTTCCCAGGCCACTCGCCACTTACCACTAGCCTAACTTATCCAGCACTTCAACGATCAACCGCTCAACCGCAGCCTCACTATTCCTGGAAAACTCCTTTCTAATTCTATTCGCAACGATCACGCTGAGACTTAAACAATGATGACCGAAAAGTTTGCTTAATCCATAAATGCCGGCTGTTTCCATTTCAAAATTGGTAACGCGGTGCTGGCCGAAACGGAAATGGGTGAGGCGGTTGATGAGATCGGGATGGCTGAGGCCAAGGCGCAGGACTCTTCCCTGAGGGCCATAAAATCCCGGGCAGGTGACTGTTATGCCCTGGTAAAAACCGGCTACGAAATATTTTATGAGGGATGCACTCGCTCCGCTGATATACGGATGGGAGAGACGTTGGTGCAGTTGTGTCTGCGTAACAAAAGATTGGATCAGTTGTTTTTCTTCATCGTTTTGTTCATGACGGTAAAAATTAAGGAGATTATCTATGCCGAGACCGTGAGTAGACGCAACAAATCCATCCACAGGAACATCTTCCTGCAAGGATCCCGAAGTTCCGATCCGGATGATGTCGAGTGCAACCAGATTGTTTTTAATTGTGCGGGTTTCAAAATCAATATTGGCCAGGGCATCCAGTTCGTTCAGCACGATGTCGATATTGTCTGTGCCAATGCCTGTGGAGACAACAGAAATCCTTTTTTCTCCGATCCTGCCGGTATGCGAAACAAATTCGCGATGTTGTGATTTGGATTCGATCGCATCGAAATGTTTACTAACATGGCCCACCCTGTCTGGATCGCCAACGGTAATAATTGTCCCGGCTAATTCTTCTGGTCGCAGGTCCAGGTGATAGATCGCTCCCCGCTTATTTAGGATGAGTTCGCTTTCCGGAATGCGCTGCATACGTTAAGGCTATTTAGGCAAATTAGTCCGAATATACTACTTTTGCGACTCGTGAATGGTTCCGTGGCCGAGCGGTTAGGCAGAGCTCTGCAAAAGCTTCTACAGCAGTTCGAA
>DATHGW010000050.1:0-5666 GCA_035317445.1 Puia sp. | reverse complement strand
GGTCGCCGGCGATCTGGGAGATCGTGCTCCGAAGTATGCTGACGTCTTTTAAGGCCTCGTCTATATTCTGGCAAATATCCGTTCCCACTTCCACCACGGCCTGGTGCATTTCGGCCTTCACTTTATCTTTCAGCATCTTTTGTCCTTCAAGCACGATCTTTTGTTCATGACTTTTTAATTCACGCGAGGAAGGATCTACAACCATATATTCTTCTTCGACGCCCAGCGTAAAATTCTTATAATTGATATTTGCCATCTTTTGAAATTTTAAATGTAGAATGTAAAATATAAAATGTAAAAGTTGGAGCTTTTCACGTTTTTATATTTTGCTTCTGCATTTCTCTTTTACATTTTATATTTTAGATTTTACATTTAAAATTTATACCAATGCCTGCTTTGCAGCGCTTCGCTTCAGATATTCTCCCCAGGTCAGGTTGTCTGCTCCGTCCTTTTGTGCTAATGCCCTTTCAATGGCATAATTGGCGGCCGTTTCGACAACCCATTCAAAATTGTCTTCTCCTACGCTGCTTTTTTCAGCATCAGGAGCAGGGTTGCAGAAATCAATGGCATAGGGGATCCCATCCCGGATGGCCAATTCTACGGTATTGAAATCATAGCCCAGGTATTGATTGATGCGCAATACAATCTGCTCCATCAGTTTCAGGCGTTCCGCCGAGGGTTTAAAATCGCTCGAATACCTCAGGTGGTGCGGATTGCGTGGTTCATAGGGCATGATGCGTACATGCTTGCCCCCGATGCAATAACACCGGTAGTATTCATCAAAAACGATCTCCTCCTGTAAGAGCATGACCAGTTCACCTGTTTCGCCGTGCTTCTGAAAGAATTCTTCCATGCTTTTCAGTTTGTACACGTGCTTCCAGCCCCCGCCCGCAAAAGGTTTCATATAAGCCGGGAAACCGATGTATTTAAAAATCCCTTCCCAGTCTAACGGATAGGCCAGGTTGGAAAAAGACTGGTCATTGGTGTCGGCAGGATGTTCGCGGCTGGGCAGGATCACGGTCTTGGGAACCGGCACGCCGATTTTTGTGGCAAGACAGTTATTAAAAAATTTTTCATCTGCGCTCCACCAAAAGGGATTGTTGATCACTGCTGCTCCGCAGAGCGCGGCGTTCTTCAAAAAAGCCCTGTAAAAAGGAACATCCTGCGAAATGCGATCGATGATCACGGCATAGCCGCTGGGTTCTCCCTGTACCACTTTTTCAATGCGGACCGGTTCTGCTACCAGGCCGGGAACATGCTTACCGTTCACTCTTTCTACAAATGCCATCGGAAAACTTCTTTCCTGCCCGAAGAGAACGCCTATTTTTTTCATGTCAAAAATTTTAGAGGTCAATAAATAATCAGCTTAGCCCATCAACGACAAATAATGAGGAAACATGGCTTTCCAAACAGGCCAGTCGTGGGTTGCATTCGGACGAACATCAAGCCAGTGCCGGATCTGTTTCCGATCCAGGATGGCACTTAGCCGTTCGTTATCGCCACGGCAAATGTCATGCTCCGCCGTTCCCAACACAATACCCATTTCCCAAAGATGCGGGTTGTTGTCATTGGGAAGAAAATCAACCGGGTTATTGAAATATACATTGTCATCGTAATATCCATCCATGAACTGTGTGACGTCAAAGGCGCCGCTCATTGAAAAACAATGCGCCGTGACTTCGGGATGGCGGAAGGAAAAATTCACGGCATGATAGCCGCCGAAGCTGCAACCCGCCATGGCAACCCTTCCATAGCCCGTTTCATTTTGTGCCCGGCTGACCAGCTCCGTAAGGATCATGTGGTCATAACAATTGTGGTTATAAGCGCGGGTGTTCGGCGGAATAGATTTATTGTACCAGCTCATTGCATCGACGCTGTCAGGACAATAAATCCTCACTTTACCCTGCTCCAGAAACCAGGCGGCTGCATCGATCAGTCCCTGGTCTTTATTTTGGTAATATGAACCTTTGGAAGTTGGAAATAGAATAACGGGTCGGCCGGAATGCCCAAAAATAAGCATCTCCATATTTCTTCCGATCGCAGGTGAGTACCATTGGTGATATTCTTCGTGTATGGCCATCGCATCAAACAGATTCAATCAAATTTATTTTTAAAACAACAATAAAACAAATTGATTATTGGCTGACAGGTGGTTTCTTTAATGGCATTTTCCTATTTTTGAAACCATGGAAATTCAAAAAAGCAGGACTAATTTGAAAGAAACCATCCAAATAGTCTCCGAACCCCTTGAACGCAGTGTACAAACAGACTTTTATCTGCCCGCCCGGTCCGTCCATTCCGAAGCAATAAGCCTGTTGCTGATCAACGACGGACAGGATCTTGAAAAAATGGGTTTTCAATCCATCCTCAATGATCTGTATGACCAGGGACTGATCGGGCCCTTACTTTGTGTGGGTATTCATGCCGGTGCTGATCGGAAAATGGAATATGGCACTTCTATCGTGACGGATTATAAGGGCAGGGGAGCAAAAGCCATTCAATATGCGCAATTCATTTTTGAGGAACTGTTGCCTGCTATCCGAAAGAAATATTCAATGGCCGAATTCAAAGAAAAAGCGTTTGCCGGTTTTTCACTCGGCGCGTTGAGCGCTTTGGATAATGTTTGGAATCATCCGAGGGAATTTTCAAAAGTCGGTGTTTTTTCCGGATCGCTTTGGTGGAGGACAAAAGATAAAAATGATGCTAGTTATAATGATGCCACAGACCGCATCATGCATCAACTGATCAAAAACGGCCAGTACCATCCCTGGCTCAAATTCTTTTTTGAGTGTGGCGGAGCCGATGAGGGGGAGGATCGCAACAACAATGGGGTTATCGATTCCATCGACGATACGCTCGACCTGATCGAAGAGCTCAAGGCAAAGGGATACCGGGATCCTGAAAACATTCACTTTATGCTCATCGAAGATGGCAGACATGATATCGCTACCTGGGCCCGGGCCCTGCCGGCATTTCTCCGCTGGGGATGGCCCCTTGAAATATAAAATGTAAAATATTAAATGTAAAATGTAAAAGGGAAGAAAGCCTCCACTTTTACATTTTACATTTAATATTTTAGATTCTGCATTTAATTGAACAGGTATCGTATGCCCACCTGCATTTGCCAGCGCGAAGCAATGCTGATATCATCTTTAAAGGAACTGGTATACGGTGTTTGAGCGGCTGCAACCCGGTAGGGGAAGGAATAGATGGGTGTGGTTTTGTCAACATCCATCTTATCGAACTTAATGATCCCTACATTCAAAACGCCGCTTCCTGTACCCGCGCTGGGTATTTTGTAAACGCCCCAATTGTTGTTGAGCATATTGCCTATGTTAACAATGTCAACGGATAAACGCAGGGTATGTCTGTCCTTGCCCTTGTTGGAATTAACGTAAAAATCCTGGGTAACATTGAGGTCCACCCTTTTGAACCATGGATAAACCAGCGCATTTCTTTCTGCATATTGACCACGGCGCTTGCTAAGGTATTTGTCCTGGCTGATATAAGCATTCAGCTGGTTCCAGACATCCTGCGGTGTGCGTATATCTGTTCCGCCCGAACTTTCCAGTTTGTATTTGCCATTGTCAAAATCGGCCTGGGTGGGAACATAGATCAGATCGTTGGATGTTTGTCCGTCACCGTTCAGGTCTCCAGTATACACATAAGAACCTACGCCCGAAGGGGAAGCTTCAAAGATGGCTCCAACCGACGTCGCGAAATACTTGCCATACGCGATCCGGTATGATGCCGACGCAATGATGCGGTGAGGCAGGTATGCGTTTGAATAACCCAGTTCAGGTTGGTTGGGATCGCCAATGACCGGTTTCGATCCCCACATGGTTGCTGCAGTGGATCCGCCAACCATCACGTCTTTGGATTTGGTATAAGTGTATGCTACGTTTACATATAAATCCCTGAAATTCTTTTGTACTTGAATGGTTGCCGTATAAGCATACCCCTTGTTCACATTGGTCATATAGATCGCGTTGCCGATATTGGGATTATTGATCGAAGCCGCAGCAGCCCCACCAACAGGATAAACCTGCGTGGAAGTATAACGTGTACGGTTATCTGCACCTGTCATCGTGATCCCTGATGAGGGAAGGTTGATGTTCTGGAAAAAAGCAGCATTTACGTCCTTGGCATAGGTACCTTCCAGGGTAACGATAAAGCCGCCGGGCAGTTTCTGGTCCACGGCCAGGTTTGTTTTTAAGGCTTGCGGGAATTTGAATTTGGGATCTGTTACATTAATACTATAAGACTTGCTCAACCCGGTTGTGGTGGAAGCGGGCCAGTTTGGATTGGGATTTACGTCAGGACTGAATGGATAAGTGGTTCCATTGCTGACAGATCCGAACAAGGCCACGCCGCTGTTGCTGGCCTGGTTGCTGATCCATACAAAAGGAGGAGGTCCCGCGAACAATCCTGCGCCGCCTCGTACCTGGGTCTGCTGGTTACCCCTTACATCCCAGTTGAAGCCAATTCTTGGCGCAAACAATGGATTGGTCTTTGGTCCCTGGCCGGTGTTGACATGGATGCCCTGGTAAAATTTCGTCAGCGTATCTACAACAGGATTGTACAGGAAAGTATTTTGGAAAACCGGGATGTCGACCCTGATCCCATACACCAGCGTAAAGCTGGGAACCACCCTCCATTTATCCTGGGCAAAAAAACTGTATTCCTGATCTTTCGGTCCAACCAAAGGGAATTTGCTATTCGGCGGCAAAGTGTAAGAAAGATCATACCGCGCAGCAGGAATGGTTGGGTCTGCTGCAGCCGCATAAAATGCAGAGAGGCTGTTAAAGCGGTAAACGCCTTCATAGGCTGGAGAGAACCCATTTTGATAACTCTTAAAAGAGTTTTGTGTTCCTACAGTAATTTCATGACTTCCTTTATAGAACGTGAATATGTCATTGACCTGGAATATATTTGAATTCAACACATTACCATAGGTAAATTGTTCATATCCAAAAGAGGTATAGGCCTTTCCCGTTCCATCCAATATATCCACCAGGGGAAATGGTTTGCTGGTCAACGCGCTTCTGAAATCCTTTAGGGCGGTATAACCCACCTGTAGTTTATTGTTGGCCTTATTGCTGAACTTGGTATTCAACTCTGCGATGAAGATATTAAAATTGTTATTGATGGTATACCCGCTTCCATAAAATGGCATCGCGTCGGCGCCAGGTGTGCGTCCGGATGAGGAGTTTACCGATCCGCTGTTACTGGCCTGCACGTCCCGGAAGGATTTCAGGTAATTGTATTTAACGGTGAGGGTATTGTTCTGATTGACGTTCCAATCGATCTTGACGGTGACCTTATCGCTTTGGGTGCGATAGCTGTAGCCCTGGAAAGGCCCGGGGTCATAATTATAATTTTGTTTCAGGAATGCGGCCAGCGCGTTGAGTGAATCGGCATTGGCATTTGAAACCGTTACCCCGTTGGCCGGATGGCTTGCGTCAGATGCGATAAATGTAGTACCGGGGTCGGTCCTTCTTTCGGACTCTCCGCTGATGAAAAAGAATAATTTATTCTTAATGATCGGCCCTCCCACAGAAACACCACGAAGGTTATAACTGAAATTCTGCCTGGGAACCTTGTTGCTTTCGACATTGTATCCTTGTGTACCGGGACCTTTAAGATAAGTATATACTGAAGCCCTG
>DATHGW010000049.1:0-2199 GCA_035317445.1 Puia sp. | reverse complement strand
CTCCAATTAAATATTGTTGGTGAAGTCCTTACGCCGGATGCTTATACCAAATACGAATCGGAGAAAGAGAAGTCGCCGAAGCCGGGAAGCAAGTAAGAGAATGTAAAATGTAAAATATTAAATCTAAAATGTAAAGGGTAAGAAATCCTACTTTTACATTTTAGATTTTACATTTTACATTGATTATTTTCACGTCATGTTACCCATCAGTCATCGCGGCCAGCAAATGCCCTCCTCCCCCATCAGGAAGCTGGTGCCCTATGCAGAAGCTGCGAAGAAAAAGGGCATCATGGTATATCATTTGAATATTGGTCAGCCAGATATTGAAACGCCCCCCTCCATTCTGGACGCCGTTCGCCATTTTGATTTCAAAGTGCTGGAATACAGTCATAGTGCGGGCAATGAGAGCTACCGCCGCAAACTCGTCAAATATTATCAGAAGGTCGGCATTGACATCAATTACCATCAGATCATCATCACAACCGGTGGATCCGAAGCCATCTTATTTGGTTTTATGGCCTGCCTGGATGCCGGAGATGAAGTCATTATACCAGAGCCTTTCTACGCCAATTACAACGGGTTTGCCGTAGCCGCCGGCGTGGTCGTAAAACCCATCACTTCTTATATCGAAAATGGTTTCGCCCTGCCGCGCATGGAGGAGTTTGAAAAGGCGATCACGCCCAAAACCAGGGCCATCGTGATTTGCAATCCAAACAATCCCACCGGATACCTGTATAGCCGTGCAGAAATGGATACCCTCAAAGAAATTGTCATGCGCCATAACCTCTATCTTTTTGCGGATGAGGCTTACCGGGAATTTTGTTATGAGGGCGCGCATACCAGCGCCATGCAGCTTCAGGGAGCGGAAGAAAATGTGGTGTTGATGGATACCATTTCCAAGCGTTACAGCGCCTGTGGGGCCAGGATCGGCGCCCTGGTAACCCGGAACAAAGCGGTCTTTGACACGGTGATCAAATTCGCCCAGGCCCGCCTGAGCCCGCCATCTTTTGCACAGATATTAGGGGAAGCGGCGGTGGACCTGCCGGATAATTATTTTGATACCACCAGGGCTGAGTACAAACGGAGAAGGGACCTGCTGGTCAGGAGACTAAACGCCATTCCGGGCGTGTTTTGTCCCAACCCGGGTGGGGCATTTTATGTGATCGCCAGCCTGCCGATCGACGATTCCGATGACTTTTGCCAATGGTTGCTTGAGTCGTTCTCTTATCAGGGTCAAACGGTTATGCTCGCACCCGCCACTGGCTTTTATGGAACCCCTGGGTTGGGTAAAAAAGAGGTTCGCATTGCCTATGTCCTCCATACAGAGGCGCTGAACAAGGCCATGGACTGCCTTGAAAGGGCGCTGGAAGCCTATCGCTCAAAAGAAAATGCTCCTATTTATCTGGAAAAGATAAATTAGTTATTTTTACAATGTTTATAAATTGTAATAAATACACTTAAAAAACTCGATAGTCTTCGCGTATTTGCTTATTTTTGGGATCGAAACAGCCGATTATAATGTATGTGAATTTTTTATTATAGTCTTTCTCTTAAGAAAAGTAGTTGTTTCCATTTACTCCCGATATTCCGACTAAGATTTTCATATGGCAAGCAATCGTTAGACGGCCTTCTGTTTCTACAGAGGGCCTCTTTATTTTAGTTACTTTTTCCCCACCGGTGAAATCGTGAGAGGCGCAATTCGAATGCTGCATGTTTAATTTTTTTTATCCGGTAGCGCGTTCAGCAGAGCGAGGGTGGCCCAGTTGGTAGCAGCGGCCGAAATATATTGGTTTTCATCGTATGGAGGAAAATCTGAATTAAAAAATGGTTGTACGGGAAACGACCTGGTTTCAACCAGCCAGGCGCCTGATTCATCTTGCGTTTTCAATAAATAATTGAGGCCGTTTTGATAGGGTCCATCGTCAGGTTGCACAATTTTGCTTTCATACAAGGCAAACAGCGCCTGGCCCGTTGCATACGCATCGCTCTTCATCGACGGCAGTTGCGACCAACCCCCGTCAGCATGCTGCAGGGACTTCAATTCTTCGGCTATTCTCATTTTTTTGTCGTTCGTGCTGCCACACCACTGCATTCCCATCAATTGAAAGGCAAGGTCCTGCTGCGTATCGGCATGTGCATTTTCCAACCATTGCCTTGACCGGGATACCAACTCACTTACTCTGGCCTTTCTCGCGGATG
>DATHGW010000048.1:0-2150 GCA_035317445.1 Puia sp. | reverse complement strand
AGCCGTCATGACCAGCGTAAGAGCCCAAAGCCATCCTTTTTTTCCAAAGTTCATGGTAATGAAAACGAGTAAGAACAGGTAAAACGGAAGCCAGATCTCGGCCTGACGAAGAAAGGGCAGCACGGCGTCAAAAAAGGGATTTGTCCATTCCTGGTTGATTTTAGAAAAAAGCCAACGATCAAAGCGAAGCAGCCGCTGAAAAAAGCCTACGTGATCACCACTGTTAAGCAGAATCATGTTTGTAATAATTGCCATAATTTTAAATCCTGGTAGAGGTGGCCCTGATATTGGGGCTAAAGATACCTAAATTGAAAGAAAGACCGCGGTTATGAAGTTGATCATTCACGGTGAACTAAAATGCTCCTTCAAGGACAAAAATCTGCCATTCACTCAAATTGTACGCATTTGCTGCATACGAAAGCTGTATCATTAAGCTTATCAAAAAGCGCTCTATGCACGGATCATTTAAAAATCTACTGCTTTTATTCCTGATTGCCCTGCTGCTATTTCGTTTAAACGCCCAACCTGTCAAAGCCCTTCCGGATCTTTCCATGCCACCATCAAGCATTGAACTTTTCGGCGAAGGCATCGTTTCGACTAACCTGTATGAAAGGGATATGGCCATTTCCCCGGATGGAATGGAAATATTCTTCACGCTTCAATCCAACCAGGGAAAATTCAGCAGCGTCGTATATATATGCAAAAAGATGGTAAAGGCAGATGGACCAGGCCGGCCATCGCATCCTTCTCCGGCATGTTCAGCGATATGGAACCGGCGTTTACTGCTGACGGTAAGTACTTGTTTTTTGCGTCTAACCGGCCATTGAGCGGGGACTCACTAAAAGATTTTGATATCTGGCGGGTGGAGAAAATCAACGGCCAATGGGTTCATCCGGTAAATCCAGGTCCTCCTGTCAATACTCCTGAAAACGAATTTTATCCTTCACCGGCCAGCAACGGGAATTTGTATTTTACTGCAAATTACCCCGGTGGAAAAGGCAAGGAGGACATCTATGAGGCGAAATGGGAAAACGGACGATATGCGCCGCCTGTTTCCCTGGATTCGGGAGTCAATTCTGCTTTCTATGAATTCAATGCATTCGTTTCGCCAGATGAGCAGTTTATTATTTTCACTTCATACGGAAGAAAAGACGATAAAGGAAGAGGGGATTTGTACATCAGCCGCAAAGGAGCTAACGGTAACTGGCAACCGGCTAAGAATATGGCCCTGGTGAATTCCGATAGGCTTGACTATTGTCCGTTTGTAAGCTTTGATCAAAAAATACTATTCTTCACCAGTGAACGCAGCGGATTGCAGGAGAAATTCAGTCCCCGCCCCGCTACATACGAGTCGCTCTCCACGCTGTATAATGGCGTCATGAACGGACAGGCCAATATTTATTGGATCCGGCTGGATAAAGTACTGGAAAATTTGCGTTAAAGAATATCACGGATAAGCGACCGGCTCCAGTTCAAGGATCTGGTGCAAATGATGCAGCAGGTGTTTAATATAGTCTTCAGCAAGCCATTCAATGCTGTGTGCCTGCAGCCCGCCGGTCCTGCATAATCTTTTTGCCTGCTCCGCGCTGGTGGCTTCCAGCACCTGGCAAATATGGAGATTGACCAGCTTCCAAATTTGAATGAGATGGCGGGTGGGATAATCCTGGTAATGACTGATCGCCACCCAGTCTTCCTGGCGGTATACAATATTCGGACTGTCTTCATATTGGGCTACGATGAAACGGCGCAGGTTATTTTGAGCGGAATCGACGAGATGACCCAGGATCTCTTTTCTGCTCCATTTATGTGGAAGCGGTTTAAAGGAAAATTCGCCTTCAAGAATACGTTCCAGTTGCGGTGCATATCCGCCCACGATCTCCCTGATTTGCCTGCTGGTGTTGTCCACGCCATTAAGTTAACGATTTGCGCTGTACTGGCATATACAAATCAAGGCAAAAGGGAATTTGCGTATCCGGCTTCGCCAACACGATTTGATAATATCCCTGACAACCAATATTTTTGCGGCTCGATAAATCATTAAGCATGAGACAAATTGCGTTAAGGGAGGCCTTGCGGGAAGCAATGAATGAAGAAATGCGTCGCGATGACCGGGTATTCCTCATGGGAGAAGAGGTGGCTGAATACAATGG
>DATHGW010000047.1:0-6436 GCA_035317445.1 Puia sp. | reverse complement strand
TTGAGGGAGGAGATCAGCGATGCAGAAGGGCTGATTGTTACCACCAGGATCGCCATTGATAAAACCATGTTTGACCTGGCGCCTTCGCTGAAATGGATCGGCCGTCTTGGAAGCGGCATGGAATTGATCGATACAGCCTATGCCGCAACCAAAGGAATTCGATGTGTAAGCAGTCCCGAAGGCAACCGCAATGCGGTAGCCGAACATGTACTGGCCATGTTGCTCAACCTGATGAATAAGATCTGTTCAAGTCAGGATGAAATAAGGGAGGGTAAATGGCTCCGCGATTCAAACAGGGGGAGTGAACTAACGGGCAAGACCATTGGTATTATCGGCCTGGGCAATACAGGATCCGCTTTTGCGAAATTGCTCAAGTCATTTGATGTGACCATTTTAGCCTATGACAAATACAAGTCTGATTTCGGACGAGGCTATTTAAAGGAGGCTAATCTCGAACAGATTGCGCGCTACGCAGAAGTCATTAGCATGCATGTTCCGCTCACAGAAGAAACATACCATATGGCCGGGGATACCTTCTTTCATGTGCTGGAAAAAAAACCGTATTTTATCAATGCGTCGAGAGGAAAAGTTCATGATACGGCGGCCATCATCCGGGCGCTTCAAAATGGAAAAATTTCCGGCGCGGCGCTCGATGTGCTGGAAAACGAAAAATTAGACAGCTATTCAGTAACTGAAAAAACGCAGTTGCAGGAGTTACTGGCAAGGCCGGATGTGGTCATCACACCGCATATTGCCGGCTACAGCCAGGAGGCATTTTACAAAATGGCGAAGGTTCTACTGGACAAGCTCTCTATATAACTCATTGTAAAACAATGAAGTTGAATATTTATTTGAAAAATCCCTTCATCTGAATTGTCCAAAAAAATTCTATCTTTGTACAAATAGTGCAACGCTTCAGAATCTGTGAGGCGTTGTATTTTTTTCTATTTACAAACCGAAGGAAAAGGAGGAATTTATGAGTGCGTTCACTTATTTGACCAAAGATGCGCTGGAACAAATGAAGGCTGAACTTCAGCGAATGAAAGCGATTGATCGTCCGGCTGCTTCCAGGGCAATTGCCGAAGCTCGTGAAAAAGGCGACTTGCGCGAAAATGCAGAATACGATGCGGCCAAAGAATCGCAGGGTATGCTCGAAGCAAAGATCCAGAGACTGGAAGGCGAGCTGGCGAATGCAAGGATCCTGGATGAAGAAAATATTGACACCAGTAAAGTCTCCATTTTAACCAGGGTGACCCTGACCAACCTGAACAATAAAAAGCAGGTGACCTATCACCTCGTATCTGAAAAAGAAGCTGATCTGAAATTGGGTAAGATATCCGTTACTTCACCCATCGGAAAAGGACTGCTTGGAAGACATATCGGAGAAATTGCAGAGGTACAGGCGCCTGCAGGTATACTTAAATTTAAGATTGAAAATATTACGGTCTGACTTCACCGTAAGGTCGAATCAATTGAACCAGCCATGACCATCTTCTCTAAAATCATTTCCGGCGAAATACCAAGTTATAAAATTGCAGAGGACAAAAATTTTTTTGCATTCCTGGATATCTTTCCGCTGCGGGAGGGACATGTGCTGGTCGTGCCGAAAATGGAAATCGATAAATTCTTTGATTTGCCGGATGACCTGTTGACCGCGATGCTTGTCTTTTCAAAGCCGATCGCCAGGGCCATCGAAAGTTCATTTCCATGCGACCGTTGCGGCATGGCCGTGATCGGACTGGAAGTGCCTCATGCACATCTTCACCTGGTACCCATTGACAGTGCAAACGATCTCAACTTTACGCGGGGTAAAATCAAGGTGACTTCTGAGCAATTGAAAATGGCGCAGGAGAGGATTATTGGCAATCTGAAATCATAAGTGATATACATAAAAGCATTGGACCCCCCGACGGGGTTAGCGGGCAGCAAATTAAATGCGACCCGCCAAACCCTGACGGGGGTTTGCAACCCCGTCAGGGGTGCTGCGTACCTTACTTAATCCTCTTCGGGTTTTTCGCAACAAAATCTTTCCACCCATTAACTTTCCTGGGCGACGAAGGCAACGCGGTTCCCTGGAAGTGATGGCACATGGCTACGGCCAGCGCGTCGGATGCATCATAATATTTTATTTCCTCCTGCAATTGCAAAAGCTGTTGCAACATTTTCCATACCTGCTCTTTCGCAGCATTGCCGTTGCCGGTAATCGACTGTTTGATTTTACGCGGTGAATACTCCGTGACAGGAATCCCCGCATGCATAGCTGTGGCGATGGCCACGCCCTGCGCCCTTCCCAGTTTCAGCATGCTTTGAACATTTTTTCCAAAAAAAGGCGCTTCAATGGCAAAATGATCAGGATGAAACCTTTCAATCAGCTCATAGACTTTTTTGTGGATGAGTCGCAATCTTTCATAATTGTCAGTCTGGGGGGATAATTTAAGGACGTTCATTTCCAGCAAAACCATGCGTTTTTGTCCCACTTCTATCAGCCCGTATCCCATCAGCAGGGTTCCCGGATCGATGCCCAAAATTATTTTACTATTGTTTTGCAAGAGGAGAATTATTTTTGATGCCGATCGTGCGACTCAACAAAAATATCAAATTAATAGTCAATTACTTCCTCGGACCGGTGGTATTCCTGCTTCTTTCGTATGCCATCTATTATCAGCTCTCCCAACAGCATCACTGGAAGGAGTCTTTGCAGGAGATCAGGGTAGCTGTTGCGGGCCCCCTGCAATGGAAGCTCTGGGCCACCGTGCTGCTGATGCTGGCGAACTGGTCATTGGAAGCAAAAAAATGGCAGCTGGCCAATCGGTCTCTTCAGCATGTTCCTTTTTTCCAGGCGTTTAAAGCGGTATTCGCAGGACTTGCTATTGCGTCGTTTACGCCCAACCGAATGGGTGAATATTTTGGCAGGGTGTTATATATAGACGAAGGAAAGCGGATGCGGTCTATCGCACTGACCATAATCGGCAGCATTGCCCAGCTGTCGGTGACGCTGGTATGTGGTATTGTTGGAATATTTTATCTGCAAGAATTCATCCATCAACCCGGATCTTCGGATCATGCTTTTCTTCAGACCTCCCTTCATATCCTTTTATGGGGAATCCTGTTTGGCCTGGTATTGTTATTGATATTTTATTTTCGGTTACACTGGTTGGTAAGCCTTACGCAAAAGATAGATCCATCGGGTAAATACATGACTTTTGTTAAAGTTTTGAAAGACATACCGGCTACTATTCTTTTACGGATTTTGTTGCTATCTTTTGCCAGATACCTGGTATTCATCATCCAATATTACCTGATGTTTTCAGTTTTTGCAGTCCATTTAAACGGCATGCAGCTTTTTGGCGGTGTAAGTGTCATGTTTTTAGTGATGGCCGTATTGCCTACTTTTACTTTTTTGACTGATTTGGGGTTGCGTTGGGAATCCGGTATCCAGATTATGCAATTGTTCAGCAGTAACCTCATCGGCATTTTCGCCGCTTCATTGGGTATATGGCTGATCAACTTAATAATCCCGGCATTGATAGGGAGTTTGTTAATTTTAAGCATTAAAATATTCAGGATTCGATGAAAATCTTTACCGCTGTTTTTTTATTTCTCTTGTTGATCATCTCTTTTCCCATGCAGGCAGGCGATGAATTTTGCGGAGTAAAAAATTCTGCGTTCCAGGAAAATGAAGCTTTAACCTACAAAGTATATTATACGCTCGCAGGCGTATTTATCAGTGGCGGAGAAGCCGTCTTTACCACCACGCTGGAAAACCTGAATGGAAGAAAGGTGTATCATATTTCGGGGAGTGGCAAGACGACGAGTTTTATGGATAATATTTTTAAGGTGCGGGATAAATATGAAACCTTTATCGATACCGCAACCTTGCAGCCCCTTAAATTTATCCGCAATGTGGAAGAAGGAGCAATTAAGATCTATGAAAACGTCACGTTCAATAAGGCAACCGATGCTGCGATTACGAGTAAAGGTATTTTCAAGGTGCCAGCCTGTGTGCAGGACGTAATGAGTTCGATCTACTACGCCAGAAATCTTGATTTCAGCAAGTTGAAACCAGAGGATAAGGTCCCTTTTTCCATGTTCCTCGATAACGAAGTGTATCCATTGTACATCCGGTATCTTGGCAAAGAAGTGATTAAGACAAAGTATGGAAAATTCAGGGCCATTAAAATCAAACCCCTGCTGATCCAAGGGACCATTTTTACCGGCGGGGAGAAGATGACTGTTTGGGTCAGCGATGATGCCAATCACATTCCCCTCCGGGTGGAAAGCCCGATCAGCGTGGGCAGCATCAAAGTGGATATGATGGATTTCAGGAACCGGCGTTCTCCAATGAGTTCTCTGCTGGATATCCGCTGAGCGATAAATTTCCCCCCTGCATTAACCGAATAATTCGGTAATTTCATTTACACATTTTTTATCAAATCTAAATGAACCCGACATGAGAAAATGGTTCTTCGCCTGCATGGCATTTTCCGTATGCACCATTTTATATGGTAAGGATGATCCCCGGCTGCTGAAAGCCTCCAGGCAGGATGTTGCTGGTTGGATCCATATTCACCTGGAGGGATCTCCCGGACAGATTGGCTACCAGCACGGTTTCCTGCTGGCCAGTGAAATCGATGATGCCTTGCAGATGATACGCTATGCTGCTAAACACAATACGCATAAAGATTGGAATTTTTACCGGGATGCTGCAAAGAAAATGTTCTGGCCCAAAGTGGACAGGGAGTACCAGTTGGAGATTTCGGGCATCGTAGAGGGACTGAAAGCCAAAGGCAAGTCCTACGACGTGTACGACCTTGCGGCGTATAATGGCAGTATCGAGTTACTTCAATATTATGTTCCCATGCTCATGAACAAAGCAAAACCTGGTTCGGCCAATAATAAGGCGCCGGGAAATTGCAGCGGATTTATTGCAACAGGCAGTTACACGGCGGATGGCAAGATCGCCATCGGGCACAATAACTGGAGTGATTACCTGGCGGGAGAACGATGGAACATCATTGCCGACATCGTGCCCGAAAAAGGAAGCAGGATGTTTATGGACATGCTACCGGGGTTTATCCATAGTGGCGATGACTTCGTCATAACGGGATCGGGTATGCTGATTACGGAAACCACGATAACACAATTCAAGGGATTTGATGTGAATGGCATACCGGAATTTGTGAGGGCAAGAAAGGCTGCCCAGTATGCCCGTTCTATTGATGACTTTGTTAAGATTATGACAACAGGTAACAATGGTGGATATGCGAATGACTGGCTGGTAGGTGACATCAATACCAATGAAATTGCGAGGCTGGAACTAGGCCTTAAGCATTTTCGCGTTTGGCGCACAAAGGACGGAATATATGTCGGCTCCAATTTTGCAAGCGACGAAAAACTCATCGCCGAAGAAACGACTTTCAATCCCGCCGATTCTACCAATTCACCCAATACGCGCAGGAAGCGTTGGGAAACACTGACAGCCCAATACAAAGGCAAGATCGACGCAGCCACCGGCAAAATAATGGAAGGAGACACATATAACGAGCTGGCAAAGGCGAATGAGGCAAACCGTTGTGTGATCGCCGGCCGTGTCGATACCGACCCAAAAGGATGCCCTGAATGGGATTGGCCACCATTTTTCCCTGGGGGCACCGTACAGGGCAAGGTCACCACAACAGCATTGGCCAAAGAGATGAAATTCTGGGCGCACATGGGAAACCCAAGCGGCGAAGATTTTATTGCAGCTCCTTTTTTCGTTCAGCATCCCGAATACCAATGGCAGGCAAAATACCTGCATGATATGAAGGCCTATCCATGGACGCTGTTTGAAGCGGGGAAATAGCGTAGCTACGACTCAAGTAATTTTTCCATTTGCATGCTTCGCGAGCCTTTGATCAGGAAATAGCTGTCATGAAAATCTCCCTTTTGAAACCAATCTTTTGCCTCGAGTGAATTTTCAAAAACCGTAACCGGAGGGTTCAATTTTACAAAATCGCCGCCCACCAGTACCACCTGTTTCCATGGGTACTGACCGATCAGCGATATGATCTTTTCATGTTCCCGGATACTTTCCCTGCCCAATTCTGCCATCGCGCCCAGGATCAGTATTTTATTTTCTGCATGCGTTCTGGCGAAATTTTCTATGGCGGCTGTCATGCTGCTCGGATTGGCGTTATAAGCGTCCAGGATGATGTGGTTTGAACCGCGGGTAACCAATTGGGACCGGCTGTTGGATGGACTGTAGCCTTCAATAGCCTTCTTAATTTTCTCCCGGGGCACGTTGAAATAATTTCCAATGGCTATGGCCGACAAAATATTGGGCAGATTATAATCACCGACCAGCTGTGTCTGAATTTTTTCCATGGCCACGCCTTTGGTCATTTCGATGGTAAGAAAGGGTTCGTTTTGGGAAATGGATCCTGTAATATCCCCGTCT
>DATHGW010000046.1:0-2818 GCA_035317445.1 Puia sp. | reverse complement strand
TTCCATTTAAAGAGCTGTTTTTCGAAATAGAACCCGGTGTGCGCATTAACGGATTGCATTTTTACCGCACGGCTCCTTCCGGCCTGGTCCTATACTTCCATGGAAATACCCGGAGCATCAAGGGATGGGCAAAACGGGCCCAGGATTTTTACCGGTACAATTATGATGTGGTATTGGTGGATTACCGTGGATTTGGCAAGAGCACCGGAAAAAAAAGTGAAAAAGAAATGCTGAGCGATATGCAATTTGTATATGAAACCTTGAAAGAACAATACGGCGAGCAACATATTATTGTGTATGGAAGAAGCATTGGCAGCGGCTTTGCAGCCAAAGTGGCTTCCGATAACAAACCCAGGTTCCTGATCCTCGATTCGCCTTTTTACAGTTTCAAAAAAGTAGTGGAACGTTTTCTTCCCATCCTTCCGGTAGGTTATGTACTACGCTATCAATTGCGTACGGATCAATGGCTGCCCCGCGTGAATTGCCATACTTACATTATCCATGGCACAAAGGACTGGCTCATTCCTATCAGCCAAAGCGAAAAACTGCAGGCACTCAATCCAAAAAAAATAACACTGATCAGGATCCAGGGCGGTGGACACAATAATCTCCCGGACTTTCCCGAATATCACAATTTCATTCGCGATATTTTGAAAAATTAGCACGCAGTAATTTCCTTAGCTTGCAGGTGGATGAAGCGAAAATATTTCCGGTGGATAAAACTGACCGTCCTGGTGTATGCATTACTGGGCATTATATTGTATTACCTGCAGGACCGCATCCTGTTTCATCCAACAGCTTTTGCAAAAGATAAAAAATATGATCTTCCTTATTCATACAGGGAAATCAACATTCCCTACGACAGGGAAACCAATCTCAACATCATTCAATTCTACCCGGTTCACGATTCGGTCACCCGGGGCGTGGTGCTTTATTTTCACGGGAACAGGCAAAACATTGCGTGGTATGCAAAACATGCCATCAACTTTACGAGCAAAAACTACGAGGTTTGGATGATGGATTATCCCGGCTTTGGAAAAAGTACCGGGGTCTTTACCGAAAAACGCCTGTACGATTATGCCTTGCAGTTATATAAACTGGCGAGGACCCATTATGCACCGGCACAAATCATTCTGTATGGTAAAAGTATGGGGACCGGGATCGCATCACAATTGGCCTCGGTGAGGGACTGCAAATACCTTGTGCTGGAGGCGCCTTATTACAGCATGACGGCGCTGGCTACGCATTATTTTCCCATTTACCCTGTCGGCCAGTTGATCCACTACAGGTTCCCGGTAAATGAGTATCTGTTGCAAGTAACGGCTCCCGTGGTCATTTTTCATGGCAGCGGTGACGGGATCATACCTTATGCCCAGGCAAGCAGACTTATTGCAGTTATGAAACCGTCTGACGAATTTGTAACCATAGAAAAAGGAAGTCACAATGACCTTGATGCATTTCCGCTCTTCCATCAAAAATTAGACTCATTATTGTCCCGCTAGGCCAGGCCGTCCTGAAACGATCAGTGATCCAAGCCTTTCAGCATGTTCGGCCGGGATATAATAGTGGTTATGGGATATCGCCTTCCTGTCTGAATGTATATCCAGCAGTACCAGTTTTTTATTTTCCAGGAGATAGGTCTTGTATCCGAGCGGCAGGAGCATTTCATGTAAAGTTATCCGTTCATTTTTTTCGGCCAGTTCGCACAACAGGATTGGCTTATGCCTGGCAATCGTTTGCATCATACCCTTGAAGACCGGGATCTCGAGTCCTTCCACATCACATTTTACGAAGTCAAGCCGCGGCAGGTCATAAAACAGGTTATCCCCTGTTTCATTTTTTACCCTTTCGGATTCGATGTACTCCAAATACGTATTTGACTTCATGATCCTGGCATAGGCAAATTTCTTGGTCTTATTGACCTTTGGGATGCCCATTTCTACGTAATCACTGTCTCCGCCCATGGCGAATTGGTACAGCGTTATGTTACTGGCACGGCTACCCGATACCAGCTTGCGAAGCGTGTGATGAAATTTGCTCATGGGTTCTATGGCAAGTACTTTGCCGCTTGTTTTCACAAGCCTGCTCAATTCGAGCGTATAGTAGCCCAAGTGGGCGCCGATATCAGCACAATAATATCCTTCCCGGATGATTTCCCTGAGGAAATAGATATCCTGGTAGTCGATGCCCAATCCAACGGTCTTGTATAGGGTTTGAAAAGAAGAGGCGAGCAATGATAGATACCTTTTTTCTCCCACCAGGAAAAGAAGGAGTTTCTTCAGTCTGTTCATGCGGATAAAAATAAGGATAATGAGTGAATATGCGAATGTGCGAGGGCTGCGACCTGCACAATTCGCACATCCGCACATTAAATTGGTATCACATGCTGATCCTTGTTCAGCCTTACCTTTTCGGGAATGGCGTCCAGGATTGCCTGTTTGAGCAATTCAACCAGTCTTTGTTTTACAAAATCGCGATGCACAACCAGGCTCACTTCGCGTGTGGGCGCTGGACTTTTGAATTGCCGGATGAGCCGGCGTTGACGGCTGGTAAAATCTATTGTGGCCAATTCGGGTAAAATTGTAATGCCATCGTGCAGGTCGACCATCCTCCGGAGGGTTTCAAAGCTGCCAGCTTCGTATTCGAAATGGGTGCCTTCCCTGCTCGCCTTGAACAGTTCACAAAGATTCACAATCTGGCTCCGGAAACAATGTCCTTCCTCCAACAACCAGAGTTTATGCGGGTCTATGTCCTTGGCCAGCACATAATTCTTCTTATAGATCGAGTTTTTTTCCGACACATAGGCCAGCAGCTCCTC
>DATHGW010000045.1:0-5315 GCA_035317445.1 Puia sp. | reverse complement strand
ATTTTTTTCCAATAAGTTTTTATAGCGATAAAATACCTGTACCCTTTCTTTAATAGGGGTTTTATTCCATGCAGGAAAAGCAGACCTGGCTGACTGCACGGCCCGGTCGAGGTCCCCGGCATCCGAAAGGGGAACCGTTGACAACAAGGAGCCATCCAGCGGAGAAATAACCGGGATGCTGTTGCCTGATGAAGCAGGCATGTCCTGGCCATTCCAATAATTCCTGACTGGCGCATATTTCATTGTCGTGGCCACTTGCATGCTGCTGATGTGTTTTTGAGACCGATGAATAAAAATAATCCATTTTTCTTATCCGGGCATGGGTTTCCAATTTTCACATTTCCACAACCATTGACTTCTTATATTCGTCCCTTGTTAAAACGCCAGGATGAAAATATTTCTACTGCTCTTCTTCTTTACTGTCTTTACTGCATTTTTTGTACATGCCGGCAAAATCGTTGGTACGGTTACCGATGAACAGGGGAACATATTACCCTATGCTTCCATTTTGGTTAAAGGAACCTCCCGCGGCACCACAACCAATAACCAGGGCAGATATTTCCTGGATCTGGATGAGGGCAGCTATACCATTATTTGCCAGTACGTTGGGTATGCACGGCAGGAGAAACCGGTGAATGTAAAAAATGAGACCGTAACCCTTTCATTTCAATTATCTCTTCAACGGACTACCATGAAGGAAGTCATCGTTAAACCGGGAGGAGAGGACCCGGCGTATGAGATCATCCGGCACGCCATCCGCAAGCGCAAGGATTACCAGTCGCCCCTTGATTCGTTTACCTGCGAAGCGTATATCAAAACCTTGATCAAAACCCGAAAAATTCCGTCCAAAATATTCGGCCAAAAGCTCGAAGACAAGGATAGAAAAGAAATGGGCGTCGATTCGGTAGGCAAAGGCATCATCTACCTGTCTGAGTCGCTGACCAAGGTTGCTTTCAAAAAACCGGATAGGATTAAACTGGAGGTTTTGTCGGGCAGGGAAAGCGGCACCAGCGGATTTGGGTTCAATTTCCCTACGTTTATTAATTTTTACGATAACAATGTCAATATATTCATCAGCCAGCTCAACCCGCGCGGTTTTGTTTCGCCGATTGCAGAGGGCGCGCTTAATTATTACCGTTATAAATTCCTCGGTTCGTTTATTGAAGATGGCAAAGAGATCAACCAGATCCAGGTCATACCCCGTAGGAAATATGAACCCCTGTTTACCGGCACCATCAACATCACCGATGGCGACTGGCGCATTCATAGCCTTGATCTTTTCCTGGTAAAGGAATCGGCCCTGGAAATACTGGACACCCTTTCCATCAAGCAGATCCAGGTACCGATCAACGCAGATGTCTGGCGGACCAAGGACCAGGTGGTTTTTTTCAGCTTCAATAAGTTCGGCATTGATGCAACAGGGAATTTCCTGAATGTTTACAACAAATACGACATCGCGCCTGCATTCAAAAAGAAATACTTTAACAATGTGGTGGTCAAATATGATACGGCTGTTACCAAGAAAGCAAAATCCTACTGGGATTCCGTTCGTCCCGTTCAGCTGGCGCCCGAGGAAATGAAGGACTATAAGACCAAGGACAGTCTTTTCGAGACCCAGAAGGATTCCTCCCGTTCGAGACGGGTGATCGATTCGCTGCGGAGTAAGCAGGCTCATATCAATTTCCTGAGTATCGTATGGTCTGGCTTCACCCGCAGGAACTTCAATCCGGTAAGCCCATTCGAATGGACCTGGCAGCCCCTGGTGCCGAATCTTCAGTATAATACCGTGGAAGGATTGGCGGTGAACTTCGAAGCCAGTTTTCAAAGATCTTATCCTGAATCGCATCGACGAATCAGCTTTACGCCGCATATCCGGTACGGGTTCAGCAATACCCACCTGAATGCATGGGGTACCCTGGCCTTTTCAAAACGAAGTTTTGAGTGGGATGCAGATGGCGGATCTTCCGACCGGTCGAACTGGACGTTCTCGGGCGGCAAACGGATCAGCCAGTTCAATAAAGCCAACCCTATTTCGCCGCTGATCAATGAAATCTATACGCTGTTTTACCGCGAAAACTACATGAAGCTGTATGAAAATTATTTCGGTGAGCTCAATTATACCAAGCGGATGGACAATGGCCTGCGCATCAACGGTAGTTTGTTGTATGAAGACCGTTTGCCGGTTGAGAATTCTACTAATTTTTCTTTTTTTGGCGACAAGAACAAGGCTTTCACGCCCAATTACCCGTACGAAAAATTATCGACCCAATTCGTGGAGCACCAGGCGCTGCTGCTGGGTGTGGGATTGCGGTTTAAACCCGGACAAAAGTATATAGAATTCCCCGACAACAAGATCCCGATCGGTTCCAAATACCCGACGCTTATGCTTAACTACCAAAAAGGAATAGAGGGCATTTTGGGCAGCGATGTCAATTTTGATAAATGGAGTTTCTCGGTCAGTGATGACGTCAATTTTAAGTTGCGTGGCCTTTTAAAGTATAGTTTTAGCATTGGCGGGTTCTTAAACAGGAACCGCGTCTTCATCCAGGACTACCAGCATTTTAACGGGAACCAGACGATTTTTGCCAGTCAATACCTCAACAGTTTCCAGATCGCGCCCTATTACGAGAACAGTACCACGGCCTCATTTTATGCGGTGGGTCATCTCGAACATCATTTCAATGGAATGATCACGAACAAGATCCCCTGGTTCCGAAGACTGAAATGGAACCTGGTTGCCGGAGCCAATGCATTTTATGTGAATGGGAACAATAATTACGTAGAGATCTTTGGCGGGGTAGAAAACATATTCAAACTCATCCGGATCGATTTTGTCGGATCGTACCTGAACGGCCAAACGGGTCAGTTTGGTGTGAGAATAGGGTTGGGCGGGCTGTTGGGCGGTATGTTCAGCGGTGGCAATGCAAAGATCAGCATCAACTAGAATCCATTATCTTTGCATTGTTTGGAAATTTGGTTCACCCTGCAAGTGTCCCGTTCAAATTTCAGGAAATGACTTTACACAATCGCATCTCCCAAAAGGAGCTTAAGGAAAGGCTGTTCCGCGAAACGGAGCCGCGCACCACGCTTTCTTTTTACCGTTATTTTCACGTCGATGACCCAGCGCAGTTCAGGGATGACCTGTACCGTCGGTTGGATGCCCTAAAGGTCTTTGGCCGTATTTATGTTGCCCGCGAAGGCATCAATGCCCAGGTCAGCGTTCCCCAAAGCCAGTTTGAATCTTTTAAATATTGCCTGGATTCGCTTGAACCCCTGAAAGCACTTCGGTTGAACATTGCCGTGAACCACGACGGTAAATCTTTTTGGGTGCTCAAGGTCAAAGTGCGGGACAAGATCGTCGCAGACGGCATTTCGGATGAGTCATTTGATATGAGCCGCAAGGGAAAATATGTGGATGCTCCCGAATTCAATCGACTCGCCGCAGATCCCGCTACTATAATTGTCGATATGCGCAACCACTATGAATTCGAAGTGGGCCATTTTGAAAATGCCCTGGAGATACCTTCCGATACCTTTCGCGAACAATTGCCCATGGCCGTGGACGTGCTCAGGGATAAAAAAGACACGAACATCATCATGTATTGCACCGGCGGGATACGTTGTGAAAAGGCGAGCGCTTATATGTTGCACCATGGATTCAATCATGTATTCCATCTCGAGGGGGGCATCATCCATTACGCGAACAGGGTAAGGGAGGAAGGAATCGAAAACAAATTCCTGGGCAGCAATTTCGTCTTCGACGAAAGGCTGGGAGAGCGGATAGGCGGCCAGGTGATCTCGCATTGTCATCAATGCGGTCAGCCGAGCGATCTGCATACCAATTGCAAAAATGAAGCCTGCCACCTGCTATTCATTCAATGCGATGCCTGTTCCGCTCAATACGATGGTTGTTGCAGCGCGGAATGTCAACGGGTATGGCTTCTACCCGAAGAAGAACAAAAACTATTGCGTAAAGGGAAGACAAATGCGATCATGGTATTCAATAAATCCAAAAAAAGACTTCGACGGCTTCCCGGCACAAAGGATTAGCTCGACGCTATTCCGTCTAACATCTCTTTGAGGAATGCATCCTTGTTCCCCTTATAAACATGCAACGGCTTTAGCGTACTATGAAATATTTCCCAAAGCGTATAAAATGCGCTGGTAAGTTTCTTCGTCGCTCAATGACTGGGGGACAAATGTTTCGCCAATCACTTTTTCATACAGCTCAATGTAACGCCTGGAAATAGTATCGATCCATTCATCCGTCATGTCGGGCACGGTTTGCCCTTCTTTGCCCATGAAATGATTTTCGATCAGCCATTCCCGAACGAACTCCTTGCTCAGTTGTTTTTGCTTTTCACCTTTCTCCTGTCTTTTTTCAAAACCATCGGCATAAAAATAACGCGACGAATCAGGCGTATGGATTTCGTCCATCAGATATACTTTTTCCCCGATCTTTCCGAATTCATATTTTGTGTCGGCCAGGATCAGTCCTCTTTTTGCAGCCAGCTCCCTTCCCCGCCGGAATAAGGCCAGGCTGTATTGTTCAAGCAAGATATAATCTTTTTCTTTCACAAGACCGCGGGCAATGATCTCCTCTTTTGAAATGTCCTCGTCATGACCCATTTCGGCCTTGGTGGAAGGCGTGATGATGGGCTCAGGGAAAAAATCGTTCTCTTTCAAACCTTCGGGCAATGCAACAGCACACAATTCCCTTTTCCCCGCCTGGTAGGTTCTCCAGGCGTGACCGGTTAGCGTTCCTCTAACGACCATCTCCACCCGAAACGGGTTGCATTTTTTCCCGATGCTTACATGTGGCGCAGGCGTATCCAGGAGCCAGTTTGGACAAATATCGCGTGTGGCCCGGAGCATGTGGGCGGCGATCTGGTTCAGTACCTGTCCTTTGTGAGGGATAGGCCGGGGCAGTATTACATCAAAAGCAGAAATGCGATCGGAGGCAATCATGACCAGCCAGTCATCAGAAATGGTATAAACATCCCTGACCTTACCACGATAAAAATTGGTCTGATGCGGAAACTGCAATGTTTTCATGTCCCGAAATTACCTATCGATTTTCAAAAAATGATATGTATTTTGCCTTCAATATCACCTAAATTGATTGCCATGAGAAAAACACTAGCATACCTAAGTGCTTTGGTGACCATGATGCTTGTCGCCATGAATTCGACTGCACAAACCAATTTGATTTCGGGTTCTGTACACAACAGCGTCACTAAGGAGGCCGTACCGGCCGCCTCTGTTATTATTAAAGGAACGGGCGCAGGTACTTTCACGGATGGTAAAGGAAATTT
>DATHGW010000044.1:0-7831 GCA_035317445.1 Puia sp. | reverse complement strand
ATATGGCATCGGCTTCTGGAAACCCGGCGCCGGCATCATTCACCAGGTGGTGCTGGAGAATTACGCCTTCCCGGGCGGCATGATGATCGGCACCGATTCACATACGCCCAATGCGGGCGGACTGGGTATGGTCGCCATCGGGGTAGGCGGGGCGGATGCAGTCGATGTGATGGCGGGATTACCCTGGGAATTAAAAATGCCTAAGTTGATCGGGATACACCTGACCGGTAGACTGAGTGGCTGGACCTCGGCAAAAGATGTGATTTTGAAAGTAGCCGGGATCCTCACCGTCAAAGGGGGAACAGGCGCAATTGTTGAATATTTTGGCGAAGGGGCCGATAGCCTGAGCGCCACGGGTAAGGGAACCATCTGCAATATGGGTGCTGAAATTGGAGCCACCTGCTCCATTTTTGCCTACGATGAAAAAATGTCGGCCTATCTAAAGGCGACCGACCGGGAAGAGCTGGCACTACAGGCTGATGGCATTCGCGAACATTTACGTCCCGATGCGGAAGTCTATGCCGATCCAGCTGCCTATTACGATCAGATGATTGAAATCAACCTGAACGAATTGGAACCCCATGTAAACGGACCATTCACGCCCGACCTGGCCTGGCCCATCTCAAAATTTGCGGATGCAGTAAAAGCAAATAACTGGCCCAGAACGCTGGAGGTAGCGCTGATCGGGTCCTGCACCAATTCTTCTTACGAGGACATCAGCCGCTCGGCATCGCTTGCCAGGCAGGCGATCAGCAAAAAACTTAAAACAAGAGCAGAATTTACGATCACGCCTGGCAGTGAGCAGGTGCGTCATACCATAGAAAAGGATGGTTTTCTGAAAACATTCGACCAGATCGGGGGCATCGTGCTCGCAAATGCCTGCGGACCCTGCATCGGCCAATGGGCAAGGCATATCGATGACCCGAACAGAAAAAACTCCATCATCACTTCCTTCAACAGGAATTTTGCAAAACGAAACGACGGCCTGGCCAGCACCCACGCATTTGTTGCTTCACCGGAAATTGTAACAGCATTCGCCATCGCCGGTGATCTTACATTTAACCCCCTGAAGGACAGCCTGACGAATGAAAAGGGAGAACAGGTTATGCTGGATGAACCCACCGGGGTAGAGTTGCCGCCAAAAGGATTTTCGGTTGATGATCCCGGTTACCAGCCGCCGGCAAAGGATGGCAGTAAGGTACAGGTGATCGTTAAGCCCGATTCTCAACGATTGCAGTTGCTGGAACCTTTCAGCGCTTGGGAAAAGACCGACCTTAAAGGATTAAGACTGCTGATCAAGGCCAAGGGGAAATGTACAACCGACCATATTTCGATGGCGGGACCATGGTTAAAATTCCGGGGCCATCTCGACAACATCTCAAACAATATGCTGATCGGGGCGATCAATTATTTTAATGAAAAAACTGACCTGGTAAAAAGCCAAATCACCGGGGAGTACGGCCCTGTACCCGCCACGGCAAGAGCCTACAAAGCATCGGGCGTTGGAACAGTGGTTGTTGGTGACGAGAACTATGGGGAAGGTTCCTCAAGAGAACATGCTGCGATGGAGCCCCGTCATCTCGGCGTTCGCGCGATCATTGTAAGGAGTTTCGCACGCATTCATGAAACCAATCTCAAGAAACAGGGCATGCTGGCTCTTACTTTTGCCAACAAAGAAGATTACGATAAAGTGCTGGAAAACGATATCATTGACATCATCGGTCTTACCAGCTTCACTCCGGGCAAACCGCTCACTCTTGTGCTGCACCACGATGATGGAACCGAAGATAAGATCACAGTCAACCATACCTATAATGATCCCCAGATCGAATGGTTTAAGGCTGGCGGAGCTTTGAATGTGATCCGAAGACAATTTGTACCCGTTTAGTGTTTCAATAGCTGCCCTTGGGTCAGAGGGGGACCGTCAGATCCAGGACCCAAAGCAGGTCTGACGGTCCCCCTCTGACCTATCGCCATCTACATACTTCCCCTTATTTCTCAGTTTTTGGAAACCTTGTCCATTTTCTGGAATACATGCATAATTATTAGATTCATATATAATTGTATACCAATTATATATACTGTGGCACCTGCCTTGCCATATTACCATCAAATACGGAACTATGAAACAGATGCACAAACACTTACTCGCCATTCTCGCACTCAGCCTTATGCTGGGATATGGTAAACAGGTGCTGGCCAATGCCCACAACGGTGGCCAATCCGGTGCGGCTTTTCATTTGGCCCTGGCTGCCTTTGATTATATTCCGGTAAACACGCGTACAGCCTGTTTCACCTGGACCACTTCACAGGAATTCAACGTTCAGCAGATTGAACTGCAGGCCAGCACAGACAGCAACAACTTTGTTACTCTTGATATTCAGTCCGCTTTCAACTACAAATTTGGTCACACCTATTACTCTGGCGTGATCAATGTTGACCAGTATAAATATTACAGGCTGGCGATCTTAAACGAAAATGGTGATTATGACTATTCAAAAATAATTCGTGTTGCCACCGGCAGTTTGACCAAGCAGGACATCAGCCTTTTTCCAAATCCTGTTACAGGCCTTGCATTCAATATAAAAGTGCCCAGTCTGAATCCCATTGCAGTAAATGTATTTACCAAGGAAGGCGTCTTATTGTATACTACAAATCTGCAGGGACAATTTCAATACAGGATCAAATTACCATCCTCTGCCAGCGCCAGTATGAATCTTGTGGTCCAGGTGACCAATAATAGCCAGACGCAATCATTCAATGTACTGAACAAGTAAACCTTAGCCCTACATACCCCTTACCCTGGCGGAACTTTTTAGTTCCGCCTTTTTTTTATTTTTAATACGGAAGCCGGCCTATATTCGTTTTATAAAACATGAATGTCACGGCAAAATGAATCAAATCCATACCTTGTTGATCGGCGTTTTCGCCTTATTGCTTGCGTCCTGTTCTTCATCCAAAAAACTGGTCTCCGCATCCAGACCAGCAGAAGAATCCCTGCCGTCCTTACCCGTTACGGAAATCGATATCCCGGTAAAAATATACGCAGCCCCGATCCTGGCAAAGGCCGAAGCAGTGGTTTCGAAGGAATTTACTTCCGAAGCATGGCCAAATTATATTCAGCCCTCCTGTGATTTCAGGTACAAATACCGCTTTGTGCGTTCTGGCCTGGCCGTCAGTTGCTTGAATAATAAAATAAGCGTTCAGTTTACGGGCAACTACCAGGTGGCAGGCGGCAGGTGCATCTGTTCCCTGAACCAGCCGGTGACACCCTGGATTTCCGGCAGCTGCGGGTTTGGCAACGAACCCATGCGAAAAGTCATGATCAACCTCAATTCCCAGGTCCAGTTTCTGCCCAGCTACCAGGTGCACACTCTAACCAATCTTGCACAACTGGCAGCCTTCGACAAATGCCAGGTTTCGCTACTGTCCAGCGATGTCACCCAGTTGATCCTCGATAGTGTAAAATCATCCGTCAATAGTTTTTGCGCAACCCTGGATGCAACCATCGCAGATTTTACTTTCTCCGGCCTGCTGCAAGAGGTAAAAGAGAAAAGCTTACAAAAAGTAAATCTGGGAAAATTCGGATATATCCTGGTCAATCCTTCCAACATGCGGGTAGGACAGCTAAACTATGCGAAAGACACATTCACCATTTCGGCAGGTATATCCTGCAGGCCTGAACTCAGCTCGGATAGTATGAATGAAATCAATCCGCGTCCTTTTCCATCCCTGACACAGGGGGAAAACAAGAATGAAATATCCCTTTATCTCAACGGCTCTTTTGACTATGCCTTTCTTTCCAAATTGCTCAGGGATACCCTGTACAACAAGGTATTCGAAGTAAAAGGAAGAACGGTGGTCGTAAAAAATGCTGCCTTGAAAGGAATCGGAAACCGGCAGGTTGAAATCAAACTGGAATTCGCTGGCAGCAATAAAGGAAGCATTTATCTAAGGGGCACGCCGGTTTTGGATACGGCCAAGCAAACCCTCACCATCCCCGATCTGTCTTATTCCCTTGAAAGCCAGGACCTGGCTCTGAAGGTCGCCCGGAGCTTATTCAGGAATAAGATCAGGAAAAGCATCCAGGGAAAATCGTATCTCGACATCGCTGCACTGGTCAGGAGCAACCTGAACGAATTGAGCGCACAGCTGAACAGGCAGCTGACCAGCAATATCAGCACCACGGGGCGGGCTCACGATGCCCGTCTGATCGGGCTTTTAGCCAAAGAGGACAAGTTGCTTATACAGGTTTATGTGAAGGCTGAAATGACGGCGATCGTCAGCAAACTATAATGGTCAGAAGGGAGCAACCTTTAACAATTCATTTGCGTATAATGGGTCGTGCAAGGTAGTAAGCGCTCACTACCTTCACAAAATTAAACCGGGCCTTAAAACACTTGATTACAGGCAATACGCACATAGGCGCCATCTTATCAGGTTGCCGGAACAATGACCGGACCAGCCAGAAAGAGTTGTATCAACTGCTTAAGGGATTTGCTATGAAAATTTGTTATCGTTATCAAAACCGTACCGAACAAGTGGAGGAAGTCGTCAGTGAAGGCTTCACCAAATTGTTCAAAAACATTCATCAGTTTGATGAAAACAGACATGCAGATATCACCATCGCCATGAAGGGTTGGTTTAAACGCATCCTGATCAATACCTGCATCGACTACTACAGAAAGAACGCTTCCTACATCAATGGACAGGTGTTGACCGAAGAATCAGAAAAAATTGCTGATCATTCGGAAAACGGGCTGGATAGATTATCCTATAAGGAAATCATCGAAGCGATCCGTGAATTGTCGCCAGCATACAGAACTGTCTTTAACCTTTTTGTCATTGATGGATTGACCCATGAAGAAATTGGAGATCAATTGGGCATTTCCATTGGCGCTTCCAAATCCAATCTATCTAAAGCCAGGGAAAACCTGAGAAAAATCCTAACCAAAAAAACTGAGCATAAATCATATGTTGACTCCATCCGATAAAGAGCTTGACCGGCTGAGCCGGGAAGCCGCTGAACAGTTTGAACCAGACGAGCACATCTCGTCCTGGGAAAGACTTGAGCCGCTCCTCGACAAGGGCATTGGCAACAAGCCTTCTGTATCGCCTCGCCGTTTCGGCAGGGGACCTATCGGTTATTCTGTATTGGTCATCATGGTCACCGGTCTTTCGTATTTTTTCCTGAAGCAGGATACCCATCTTCGGCCGGAACAAAAAAATATCGCGAATCAAACAGCATCCAATCCATCAGCATCGATTAAAGAGAAATCCACTGACCGGCCGGCCGGCGACAGGGATAAAAGTGTCGACCAGATCGGCAACGCAGAGCCCAACCGGCAAACGGAAAAGAATCCAGCCAAAGAAGACAAAAAAAATCCCGACAAGTCCGTCGCAAAAAGTGAAGCTGCCACCAACATGAGGCTTCCGGCATCTCCTGTTTCCGGCAAGATCAAGACGACTCCGGATCAAAAATCTTCTGCATTACATTCCGACAAGGCGATTGGAAAAAATGTCGGAGAGGAACCATCAGCTCCGCCTGCCAATGCTGTTGTTGGGCGAGGTACCAAAAGAAATAACAAACCGGCCAGCAACCTGTCCCGTGCAGCCAATAATACATCGGGTAATCGTAATCTTTTAGCAGATGCATCGGGGATTACCCTGTCTGAGGAATCTGTTGCTTACAAGCCCCTTTCGAAGCAGCGCGATGCGTCGCCAAAAAATAATGCCGATGATCCGGTCGTCGACGATTTGAACTTCGCAGTGATGCCTTCAAGGGAATTGATATCGGATCATTCGCTGAATGTCGACGATTCTTCTTTACGGCATTATGTACCGGTAATAGATTCTGCAAATGGGATTACCGGGCCGAATAAAAATACCTCTAAGTCATTGCATATAAACCGCTCGCTCATTATAGGCGTCCTCTTTGCACCCGATATCACCAGCGTAAACTCCGTCGCACCGGATAAACTAAGCAGTAATTTCGGGCTTAGCTTGGGTTACGAATTCCTGAAAGGATTGTCCATCAATACCGGTATCATATATACGAAGAAAAACTATTCCGCCAATGGTGATGATTTTCATGCCCCGGAAAGTACTTTTTGGGGTAATAGGAAACCTGAATACGTGCAGGGCGATTGCAGCATGTGGGAAATCCCACTGACCCTGAGGTATGATTTTGAAGTTACCGGGAGGACCACCTTTTTTATAAACGGCGGGTTTTCTTCCTATCTGATGAGGCACGAAGATTACACCTACTTCGGACATTATTATACTTTGGGCGGTCAGATGAGGGGTTATAGCTACCCGGGCCACTTCAATAATCACCGGGATTATTTCGCTTCTGTGATCGATCTTTCTTTTGGTATTGAACAGCGACTGAGCAAAAACCTTTCGCTTCAGGTCGAACCCTTTTTGAGGATGCCGGTAAGGGGTGTTGGACTAGGACAATTGCAGCTGAGCAGTTATGGATTAGGTCTTTCATTAAGGTATGCGCCAGTGTTGAGGAAGACAAAACATTAGTTAATGTCTTACCTCACTTCGCTTCAAACCAAACTGTTTTTTTGTCATCCCAGTCCCCGTTATAATTAATAAAAAGCTCTTCTCCCGCATCAATATATTGAATGGTCCTGATCGTAATAGTTGCGGCATCATAATCCATCTGATACGCACAATTGGATGTATAGGAATGATTATATATCGAAACATAGCCCAACGCGAGGCAGCATTGTTGGTTGTTTTTTCCCCATTCAAAAATATAATCGTGAAGCAAAGTTTGATCCAGGAGCGAACGATCATGGTTATCCATAACGATCACGGGTGATATCTCGACAATGCTGCCTCTGGGGATTGGCTCGGAAGTAAAAACGCCCTTTCCCATTTTTTTAGTCCCGGAAATATAGAGGTATGGCATGATCATAATGGTTCAGGCTTTACTGCAACAAGATAACATTTTTAAGAAATCATAAATACCCCGTTCATTTTGGGAGGGCTACAAGGTAAATTGTACTTTTGACGCATGCCAGCAGAACTTGAAAAGGCCAGCATCCAGGAAAGTTTTTTGGAAATCTTAGATTCGGGTGATGACGAAGGCATCCATGATTTTTTGGACAGTCAGAACATCAGCGATGTGGCAGAGTTGATCAACGAATTGCCGGATCATGAAGACAAAATAATCAGTCACCTGAGCATCCGCCGGGCGGTCAGCACATTCAAGATCCTCGACTTCCCCACACAAAAACGAATCATTCAGGAACTTTCACCTGCCAAAACAGCGGAATTACTCAATGCACTCCCGGCGGATGACCGTACCTCTTTCCTGGAAGACCTTCCCGGTGAAGTGGTCAAAGAACTGATCAGGACCCTGGACCCCGAAGAGCGAAAGATCACGCTTTCCCTACTGGGTTATCCCGAAAGCAGCGTTGGGCGCCTGATGACGCCTGATTATATTGCGGTACAGAAGGACTGGACGATCAGGGAAGTGATCCGCCATATCCGGGTCGTAGGCAAAGACAGTGAAACGATTGACGTGATCTACGTCGTCGATGACAAAGGAGTTTTTATTGATGATATTCGTATACGGGAAATTATTCTCGCGGATCCTGACAAAAAAGTCGCCGATGTCATTGACAACCGGTACATCGCCCTCAATGTCAATGATGACCAGGAAACCGCCAACAAGGCATTTAAGATGAATAACCGTATGGCCCTTCCGGTATTGGATAATAACCAGGTGTTGATGGGCATTGTGACCATCGATGACGTATTGTGGATCACCAATGAAGAATTCAGCGAAGACATCCAGAAGATCGGTGGTACGGAA
>DATHGW010000043.1:0-13241 GCA_035317445.1 Puia sp. | reverse complement strand
ATCGCCAGAAAGAACCAAAGTGTTTCACGGGTAAATATCCAAGATGTAGCCATTTTTAACTCCCAATTGGGGATTCAGTTGCTTATTCAAGATGAGTTAATCACTCAGCAATCAGTTGAGGGAATTAATTACCTAGCCGCTACAGACAAGGCTCAGATCCATTTGTCCCACAACGGTTACGACAATAGCATGTCGACCTTAAAAATGGCGAAGAAAGAAAAATCCTTCAAAAAGCATCTTGAAGAAATTTCCACGCTACTCATACTTTTTGGGGTCTTTAACGCTGTAATTCTCTTTTGTGATCAACTTAAAACAAAAGAAAAGGATTGGGTGATTTTTATCAGCGTAAGCATGTACCTGTTATCAATTCTGGTGCTTGTTGAAATTATTATTTACTTGTTAAACAATGCGCAAAGGAACTTCAGATACCAATTACTTTACTTCCTCCTTTGCATGGTAACGATCGGAATAGGAGCCATATTCATTGTAGAAAACATTGTATTGATAGGTGTTGTCGTTGGCATACTTATCATTTTCTTTTTCTTATCCCTTTTTCTACTCGGTCTGACACACTTCATTGCTCTACTCATTACCAGGAAAAATGCACCTTGGTTTAAGAAACATTCAAAAGCTGTGGTTACAACAACCCTACTGATTGGCTTATTGATGTATAGCTATTTCCTGAAAAGAATACATTTGGAACAGATTGTCGAGCATATAGTTTCTGTTTGGAAAAAACTGTTTCCTTAAACTCATAACAATTATGGTCGATGAAAAGGCTAAAGAAGAAAATTTTAAACATCGGAAAATCGTTGATGAAAAACTAACCAACGGCATTCCTCTAACTATTGAAGAGCAGTATTTCAGATGCTCGAACTACACCCTTAAAGGTTGCCGAGACGAGCCAAGTTGCATCGATGAATATTATTACCGAGTTTACATGTTTCGCCGAGAAGGCACTCCAACCTGGCTACAAATCGAGTGCGTAGACCGAAATAGATTCATCAAGCTAGTTCGAGATTGGCAAGCCGTTATAGAAGCAGGGGGCCAGCATCAGGATATTCTTAAAGCGACAATTAAAGAAACTAAAGAAGAGATTAAAATTCTAAAAAAACAATATTCCGCTCCTTTATCAGCCAAAAGGAAGCTAGAGTATAACCTTAAACACTTTGATCTGCTGGCTTGGTCGAAGTTACGCCACATTATGATTCAGAAGATTTTCGACCTTTCCATAAAAGCCGAATTTTACTCGTTACACGTAAACGGTAAAGAAATCCGTTTTGATGCCTATTCTTATGCTCACATCCTTACTAGGCATTTTGGGCATGTTATGAAGCAATACCAAACGGAAAAAGATCACTTTTACGATGTTTTTCTGCACACTGATTTGCATGTCCGAATCGATCAGTTATTCAAGAGAATAGATCAAGCAAAAGCGCTTGAAGGGTTACCAAATGAAGAAATAACCATTAAGTTTCGGAAACTTCGCTATCGATTATACGTTCAACCTCAAGAACGTTATCAAAAGGACAAGAAAGGACGCCAACCGTTTTTACGCTTAACAACATTTTTCCCACTCACTGATGCTCAGGAACTTGAAAAGTTAAAACAAGAATACGAAGAACGGAAAGTCGACTCTGAATTATCGGTATTCGTGCACAAAAGCTAAAGAAACACTTTTATTACAATTTTTTGTCCAGGTTCGTTCAGCAAAAATATGACTATGACAATATAAAAAGAAATACGACTTGAACAAAATACTAGACTTTATCTCATTGACTATCGATTTATTGCACTATCGTTTACGAATAACCATTGAGTCAATTTCACTCCGGTTGTAAATTAAGGTTGCTGAATCCTTACGTTGGTATAAAAAGACATACGACTGTGTTTCCCCAATGACAAAAAGATTCGAATCAGTCTTAACAACTTTATCTCTCCATTTAAACGAATAGCCACTGCCACCCCCTAGCGTTCTCATTGAGATTGCTTGCTGGAGGCTTAGTTGATATACGGCTAGCGCCGCCAGCGCATACATGCCCAAATACGTTCGGAGTGGCAACGGGTTTCCAAGAGCAAGGCCCCGTATGGGATAATAGAAGGTGGAAAAGCCGATGGTAACATACATTCCGGTCTGAACCAGCAATTGTAACTGGTATGTGCCATATTTACTTTCGAAATACCTGTCTATGGCAAAAAGTAAAATCATCACTATCAGGCATCGGACAATAAACCATTTGTATTTTCTTATTCGCTGCTCCGAAGTTAATTCCTTTTGATCGATGGGTGTCCACTGGCTCCACCCATATAGAAAAGGCACCAGCAATGCAACAACCGGAAGCAAAGTAAATATCAACTCGCTGGCATTGATGTAGTTGATGACATTAATGTTAAAAGAATTGTAGTAAATAAATAGCTTAATAAATCCCAGGAAGGAGGCACCGAGGCCAAGTATAGACAGGATTTTAGCACCTTTTTCAAGCATACGTAAGATTTTTTTGTTATGATTCCACCCTTTCTTTTATTACATCTTGAATGACACGGAATCCAGTTTCCATAAGAATTGATTTGAAAATCATAAGGGAGCTGGCAATCTTCCAAGATTTTTTGGAGTTCGGTTTGATCATCAATCAAATTTTCAGGAATGATATGATCAATGTTTTAATCTCCAAAATATAATAGTTCGCCACAATAAAAACATTTCTTATCAAATGTTTCCCACAATGCCTGTCGTTGTATTAAAATAAACTGATACTTTCCCATTCTCTATTTATTGCAGATCAGATTCTAGAGAAAAGCAATAAAGAATCACGGTTGATTGCTATTCGTTAGACTTTATTTCTAATGAATACATCCAAGATAAACAGTTCCAAATACCCCTCGAGCTTTTTCCGCTAACTCTACTGAACAATAATCGGAAATAAATAATCCAAAAGGCTCAACTTCAAAAGTCAAATTACTCAGTTGGCTCTCACCTTCGATATAGGGTTTATTCTTATCCGCTAAAAAACTATATCTAATAGAAGCCCAAATATCAAAACCAATGTTTGTAGATTCTTCAGGATCATAACCAGAGTTTTCAGGATTCTTAACCATCTTAGTTAAATCTCCCATTCTTTCTCTAAGCATAGTTGTTAAAGAGTGGGAACACAAGTCGGCCAATTGAATTCCTTTAATCTGTATTGAATTTTGTTCCAAATAAAATTCGTTATTTTCAATTCCTAATATCTGTATTTTTTCAAATGCTTTTGCAACACTTTCAAAAATTCCTTCATCAAAGTAAATTCTATTTCCTCCTAAAATACTATTTGCAGCTAGAAATTGCCTCAATGCTTTTAAAGCTTCAAAACCTAAATATCTTACCTTTGAATGAGGCAAAATTACTGCACCAAAAAGGACATTACCATATAAATAACTTTTCAATTTATCTCTAACTCGTCTCATCTGATTATTCCTTTGAAAAAATAACCCGCTTTTATACTCATCTGAATTTGGATCAAATCCATGTTCTTTCAAAGATTGCGAAATAAAAGTTGACGGGTCTTCCTTACAAAAAACAAATGTTCCAATAACAAAATCTGTTTTTTCAAACTTACTCTCATCAAAATAAATATAATACATAAATATTTATTAAGAATTTAGCTCAAATTACAATTTGAATTAATGAACACAAGGACCATATCATTAGTAACATTTGATCATTTTGTAAATGAATATTTTCTATTGACAGAGAAGGTGGTTGCAATATTGTGATCTTATCATTCTATATCTTGTGCATTCTTTACAGTAACTAATCCGGACGATACAACTCTGGGCTCATCAGCAAATCCTTCTGGCAAATATTGCCTGTATTTAGTTTTTATATAAGCCAGGCCTTGTTCATTTTCTTGAAGATTGATATTGAGTTTATCTTTTATAAACTCAAGCCTAATCTTAGCATCAGATATAATATCCCCCCAAGTTAAAATGAACACATCACAGTTATCCAATTGGGAAATATGACCATACCTGCGGTCCGTTTGCTTTAGGTACGGCGATAATTCTGATTTAATATCTTTGGTTATAAGTATAAATTTCCATCTAGTTTTCCCTTTTGGAAACCTTCTGTCGCTAGCGACCTTAGCAGCATACGATTCTATTTGCGTTTTTTCTGCAAATCCTGCATCAAGGCTCGGCTTTTTTAATTCAATGACTAAGTTTTCTTTCCCAGCACTACCCATGCTATATTGTTGCCAAAGACAAACATCCGGTATTGTATGTAATTCGGAATTATCTTCTGAATCAATCACTTCTTCAAAATCAGCCCGTCCCATTGCATCCTTTAAATAAGCCTTAAGAACGTTCTTTAACGTTACGTCATCTACACCATATGTATATTCCTCCCCGAAAATCCATGTCTCGTTTACAATGATTTTATGTAGATGCTTTCGTTCTTTAAAGCCTTTACGTAAGTCTTTATTATATATTATTGCTTCAAGTCCATTCAGAAAATGAAGGCGATTTTTTATTTCCGTCATCGTATCAATAATATTTGACAAACTTGTTATTTCCAAAAGTTCTGAAAGCTCCTCTCTTTTATCGGATGGCAATCCAATTACCTCCGTAAGTATTTTACCGAGATGTTTTGAGTCATTCTCCAATGCTTCACTGACCAGTGCAAGAGTAAGTTTCTTGCCTTTATCATCCTGTTCATTGAATGATGGCAAATATTCATGTAATTGTAAAGCAACGATATCAAAAACCTGCCGTTTAGTTACTTCAACTACATTTTCTGCGTCACCTTTGTAAGGATAGATATCTTTTTCTTTTAATTCATCTATAAAAGCCTTAGAATAATAGTGAAGACGGTTCCTTATATATTCTCTTGTGAAGTTTTTTGACCGTTTGTGAGCTTCTGATACTATCTCATCAGATTCCCAAAAATCAATTGTATTATCTCTTTGAATTTTTTCAATGTAGTCGGATTGAATGAATACTGAAACAGGAATTGACGAGGATCTTAATCCAATATTCACTTCAAGAAAAGGTATACCATCAGTATTACAGAGATATGTTTTTCTTTTGTTGTCGAAGTTCCATTCAATGATTTTGATAGTAAATGAATATTCAGTACCGTCCTTATCAATTACTATTGATTCTTGGTCCGTATGTTTTATAATGGACTTAAATGCTAATTCATCACCATTGAACAAAATCCTGAAATTAGGATAGGTTATCCAATATGAAGCAAATCTCTCTTCCAATTCTTTACGGTTAGTAACCGTGACAGCCTGCTCAACATTTTTAGAATTTACGTTTGTAATAGTTATCTCGAAACTGCTGTTATGTTTTCCTTTTTTTAAGTTTACCAAATCAGAAAATTCTGTTGTTGAAAGCTGATTTCTATCAATCTTAGCTGTAAATTCAGAGAATTGGCCTTTTATTTGATAAATGCTTCTGAATTCAACCAAGTCACCCAAAGCAAGACTTTTATATCGACCCTTACCCTCCTTTCCATGGTATGGCCTTCCCCCAGGACTTTGGTTGTTTATTTTCTTTTCAGAGCCACCTAATCTAGAAAATACATCCTGAGCCTTTTCATAAGTTAAACCGTGCCCGTTATCTTTTATCTGTATATACTCATAACCACCTAAAGATGTTGGACGATAATTAATATGAATTTCCGTTGCATCAGCATCAAGCGAATTCCATATAAGTTCAGAGAGTGCAGTAAGACCATTAGCCTTCGTTTGAGCCTCAATATGATCCCTTTCTACGCCTATGTCTATGAACTTGCTCATGTTTTATTGCTATGAATTTCTCTGAAAAGATAATTTAAAATAAAGCTAAGCATAATTTCAATTCTAACTAAATTTATTAGCATTTCATGTTAATAGAATTTGCAATCCTTAAACTCAATTAATTGTAAATATTTGAAAAGTATGGACGTAAGACTAGGTATCTAAACGGTCCTCATTTAAAGAATTTCCCATTTGCATACAAAACAAAATCAACTTCAGGATTCAAATTACTCATGCGTCCTATATCTACTTTATCAATATGAGGGCCGCCAAACATTGTATTACGATTATGAAATTCAATCGCAACCTGTGTATATCCTCCAGCCTTTTCAACAAGTGAAAGAATTCCTTCCTTGTCTTGCTCCAAATAGTCTAGCAGTTTTTTTAATTTGGTTTCAAACTCGTCCGGCTCAGGATTGGGCTCATAAAATATGGTGCTCTGTTTCAATTTTGTCACTTCAGAAAGCTAAAATAAGTCCGTTTCCCATTAGGTTAATTGGAGCAAACAATTCGTTCTATTTGGACCTGCCACCTGTTAAATACCGTATCATACGGTATGGTTGTGTATCATTGTGTATTATAGTACCCATAATCTCTCCTAAGAAAGTCCATTCTATTGCAACCCAAAAAGTAGTCAACCGGATCATTAACTACCTCTCATGCCAATCGTAGCAAAATTGCTATTATGAGACTGCTATATCAGACTTATTTTCGTCTATTTTCTCCAACAAGCCCAGAATAAAGCCAGTCGGTTCTATACCCGTCACATAATCCTTAATATTTAAAGTGCTATATCCCTCTGACAATAATCGTCGGCCTTCGATGGTTGTATCATATTCTTTTACCTGAGCTTTCGGGTCTTTTACACTTAACCAGCCTTTTTCGACCAAGCCGGCCAAATCCTGATAAAAGGAAAGGCAGACATCTGTCTTTGCAAAAAACCTTGTCAATCTGTAAACATTACGCCACGCAGGTACAGCGTCAATAATCCGGAGCAAGAGCCATTCGAGGGGTGTTGGTTGGGGTGTCACGCGAAATGATTTGTTGTAAATCTAACAATAACTAAGCATTTTAATATCTTGGGGGGCGTCGGTTTTTGTTGTTCTTTATCTCGCTTCAGAAACCGCATCATACTATATTATACAGCACCATTGTGTATCAAACGTACCCATCATCCCCCAGTCCGGACTAAAGATAATAGATAGATGAAGCTGAAGTTCATTAATCTGCCCACGCCCCAGGTATTTGTCTTAAAAAACCACTCGTATAATTTGCTCCAAAGGTGTTACAGCTATATGTCCCGAAGTAATAAGTTCTTGTTCTCCATCCGTTAGTTCTCCAATTTTTCTTAACTTTTCTGACACAATTTTTTCTTGAGCATTCATATTAGGCCTCCACATCTCTCTAAGCCCTTTACCTGTGTAATAGACAACTTCTTTATCATTTATCCGAATTACACCATAGTTCACAGTACTGCCGTTCTTTAACTGCATCGCCCCAGCATGATTAAATTGCAAAAGTTCAAGTCCTTGTATTTGATTAATATTAGTCATTTCTTAGGTCTGTCATTTCGTGTTGTATCCTTGTTTCTGCCAGAAAGATTATACTTTTGTTTTTGATAATGACCGCTGTCGCGACACCTACTATTATCCCTTTCAATATTTTCCTTCTTGTCCATTACCAATTTGTTACATGTGTTGAAACCGACGTTAAAAAGCAAAGCAGCTATTGCAACGATTAATGCATTTCTTGTTGTTCTATATTGTCTGTTTGCGCGAACTTCTTCCCTTGTTATAAATCCATCGTTTATAAATTTACTAAGTTCCGGGGTCACAAATATTTCGCGAGTAGAATATTCTGCAAACATTTTCGATATTCTCGGATCAGGAAATTGCTAAGGAATAGAAGGAGCATTTACAGCGGCCTGGCCAAAGGTAAATGGGTTAGGGGGAAGTTGGTTTGCATTTACGTATGTGAAAATATATCCTTTGTCTTCAAAAAGTTTTATAAGATTCAAAGATTGAATTACAATTGTTTGAATTTGATCTAACCTGTTAATTAAGTTTAGGTCGGCATTTAATTCAAAAATAAATGTTATATCATTTGTAACTGTGTCCACTTGGAAACTTACGCCTCTTATCCAAGGATCGATAAGATTGTAAAGGTTACGACCTTGTCCGGCACGAATGCGTATTAGTAGTTCCCTTTCCTCCGGAGTGAAAACTCTCATAGTTTATTTTGTTGTTTGTCATCAAACCATTCTAAAGATTCCATAAAAATAGATGGTTCTCATTACTTCCCTGAGAATCAATTGTAGATCACATCTTCATTTGTTCTCAGTCATAATGTCAATGCGCATTGCCAACAATTATTTTATTCTCTATATGTATCTAAAAATGTTAAAGTATTTGCTAGTATCTCTTGAACTCTAGCACTATCAATAGATTTATTGTCATTACTAAATGATCTTAGAATATTTTCCTTAGTATTTTCATATGCAATTGCATTCAAGCCGCCTTCATTAATATTCAATACATATTCCTCTCGTAACTCTGGACATGGATTTTTGTAGGGGACTTTGTAAAGTTTCGCAAAAGGTTTTAAAAATTCACTAACATTAACCCTATCATTAATTTGGCTTATTACCGTTTGATCAATAACAGAACCAGCCCAATTTAAATTTTCACATTTTAAATGAGCATTCACTAAGCCCTTTCCGTAAATTAAATTTGCACTATAAATTGCCCCAACAGTATTTTTTTGTTTCCCAGATAACATTTCAAATTCATCAAAATAAACGACACCACGAACAGGAATATTAAACAAGATTTCTTGCCAATTAAATCTATAAGCAACAATTAACAATTCTTCTAGACTTTCAATACTGTCATCATTTGTCCAAAAAATTACTGTATCAGAAATATTTAAACAATTTATACGTGAAGTACTTAAGTCCGCTAAAACTACACCGCCATTTGGTTCCTGATATTTGCCTTGACCCAATGCCATTTCAATATCGCGTAATATGTGTCCAGCTCGAGTTCTCAAATGAGAACTATCATTATTTAAAATAAAATCCTTATACCCAAGATAGTCAAAATATGCTATGTATCTTTTCATATTTGAGAGCGATTGCATTTCGAATTGAAAAGCCTTAAATCATTTTTTAATCTCATTCAATCTCTTGATATCATTTTTTGTAAACTCGACCCATTCACCATCATTTTTTGAATAAAAGCCGCCCGTTATTATATCCTCGTAGAGAGCTCGTAACTTTTTAGAAAGTTGTGTTTCATCGAAAATATCATCTAACGACTGATCAGTACACACTATATTCCCGATTTCTCTGTACAATCCGTGACTTCGTTTACGAATTTCGTTCGTCTCGTTATCGAGAAGTCCAATTACAAATTCACCAATCATTCCGCATTTCAATATCGTCACTGTCCTACTAGAATTATTAATTTCATTGACAAATGTGTCGATAGCGAGTATAGTCTCCTCAGGTTCAACAATAATCCTCGAACCGATAAGAAAAGGAATTGTCAAACCATTATTGAAATAATTTTTGTTCTCAAAATGGCTTAATACTTTACTCCAGTATGGTGAATTGTTACACATTTAATATCATTTTAAAACGATCCGAACTGTTAACTACCGTATCCTTAATACCCACAATCTTCTCTTTAAAAGAATAAAATAAACAAGAAATGAAAGACATCTCTTAATTTCGGGATGTACAAGAAAATAGCTCCGGTGTGTTATTTGACACCGCTTGGCTTTATCATCGCAGCCCTGCATTTCGCTTCTCGCGATGAGAAGTGTTCCGCTGATCAATTCCACCTTCGGCAGTCTTTCGGTTTATACAGGGCCGATGTACAACAGAAAGATTGTCAAAGAACACATCCCATGCTGGCGTTTCATTGCTAACCCGTATCTCCTATGTTAGGCGTGGTTTTTATAGAATTAGTGAGCCACCCTTAACTTCGAATAGTTTATGGAAATATGTCATAAGGTTTGGTCGAAGCACTAAACAATTATGCAGATGTTGGTTCAAAGCAAAAAATACAAATGCGAGATGTGCAGCCAATGGATCGCTGCCCCTTCCAAGTTCAACAAATGCCCACTTATGCTCATGCTTTTTGTCAGCAGGAATAAACTCAGGAAAAAGTTCCAAAGGACCCAACGCTGGTAGCCCATTTGTCGTAATAATCTTGGATTTCACTAAAATCCCTTTGTTTAGTATGCAGATAAAATTTGGAACAAACTTGTCGTCTGTAGAAGTTAAAAGGTCTTTGATTTGAAGTATATCGAAGTCCCCCGCATCAACAAAAAACATAAATTTAAAAATGGGATTTTTGTAAGGTCGTGTGTCACCCGAAGTTATCGTAATAGCACCACCAGCTTCAAAATTAATATCCTTACTTAATTGGGAAGGTGAGGTATCTGCCCTTGATAAGTTAGTATAAAGTTTGGTTATTTTATCAATGTACTTTTGAACATATTCTCTTGAAGAATAGTATGTAGATTTAATCTCACCTATTGCATATAATGACTCGTATGGAAAGTACTGAGTGCCGTTTTCAGCAGTGAATAAAATTGGTGAACCACTATTGTCAGCAATTACAATGTCGTGCTGTCCATTATAATTCAAATTTTCGTCGACCAAATGTCCGTGCCCTACGTAGTAGTCTAGTGGTAGCTTTCGGCGAATAATATGTCTCACTTTTTGCTCCACTTCATCACCTGCTGCGTCAATGTCGCGTGTGTGATGTATAGCAAAAGCTTTTTCTCTGGAATCAACTAACTCTTTTGCTTCAAGTGTCAATATGTTATTTAATTCGAAGAAGGGTGTTCCCATAATATTACGCTTAACTCTTTAATTTATGATATAAACCACAGTCATTGAAATTCAATCAATATTGATAATCAGCAAAAACGATTTTCTTGCTTTTTACATTGCCAATAGCCGGATAAGGAAAAAAAAGAAGTCTATTTGTGCCCGAATGAGTTAAAATTCCAGTAGGTTAAGCTCTTCCAACCGAATAGCCATCGTTTCAGTTGAAACGTTGAAAATTTTTGAGATTGGGATAAAGGACTTCCCAGCATAAAAATCTACTGTCGCTAACAAACGAGACAGTCCTCTAATATTGTTGCATTTCTGCCTTAATGAGGCGACGCTTCCACCTCGAATAGCCAATGCTGTTGCCTCATCTAATACAAATTTTGGCATTTGAAAAATTAGAAAAAAAACATTTTCAACCAACCGCCTAGGCATTAAGAAATAAGTGGCAAATTTGTCCGCCTGCATTTCCTGCAAGTTTCTCTGAGCGCTAACAGATCCATCAATTGGTCTGTCGCGATGAAGTTTGGCTTGTCGATGTAAAATAGCGTGTCCAAGTTCATGGGCAGCTGTGAAATTTTTTATCTCATCAGGGAAATTTTTGGAAACTTGAACGAGACCTTGCTTTTTATCAATTAAGCCCGCGATCTCAAACAATTCACCATCCTGTTCATAAATTCCCAACATTTCTGATTCAACATAAGTGTAATTCATCACCTTCTTCAAGACAACATCTGGTTTCAATAATTCTATCGGATTTCCTAGTGGTTGGTGTTTCCATATTGTATCCCGCTGCAACCATAAAGTGTTTTGCAACCGTCTTACAAGGTCTTCGATTTCTGAATTTGAACGGATGGAATCAGCAAGATTACCGCGACGGAAATGGTTTATACTTTGTTGGTACAGCATAGCTGCATTTGATTCTCTTTCAAGAATATTGAGCTTTTCATTTCCACTTGAAAAAATCAGGTCATACTTCACTTTTATACCGGCTTTGCGTTGTCTTATTTTTTCTGTTCGTTCATCAAGAGAAAGGGAGGCCAGGTTTAAGTCTACAATTGATAAGCAACTTGCAACACCTGCAATAGCAGACTGTAAAGCAACACTGGAATCACCACGTGCTGACTGGAATCCATGGTCAAATACATAAGCTGCAAAATCGCCAAGTTCTAAGCACAATTCAGCAATTTCAAGCGGTATTTCAGTAGCGGGTATGAGAGCCTTTTGTGCTTCATTGTACAGATCTCTTTTTTTGAGAGGATTTGATTCTTTATCTCGCTGGTCCCTTAGTGTTATTACTTTGTCAAATTGTTCAGAGTCATCCTGAAACAGTTTTTCCAATGCACCATAAATGCGTGATTCTATTTCGTGTTTTATCCTAAGTAATTCTGCAATATATTCAGAATAAGTCTTTTTGCGTTTGGGTTCATTCGTAAGATCAATTACAGTGCGAAGCAATTGCGCCGACAGCATCCCTTGCATTGCTGACGCGCTTCCGGAACCTGGCTTATGATTACCAGCGCCAAATTTTTCTAAAAGCTTTCCCGTTGCTATGTCGGTTAACTTTCCGCTCATGTACAAATTTACAAATAAACGCAACCAGTGTAATTCACATTATTGACTTTGTGTTAATAAGTGAGCCTACTTTGCGCTATGGCGAAAAGTGCTCTGCTATTTAAACGCTGCACAACTACCTAATATAGAATATACAACCCAATCTATTGAATCGAAATCGCATCATTGGGTATCATTAGGTATCATTGCGTATCATTAGTACCCATCATCTCCCCATTAAACACAGCAAAACCATAAAAACAAAAAGTAGTAACCGGATTAGGGCCAAATATTCGTCTACTAAAGGCAAAGAAAGTAAGGTAAAGGCAACTCAAACCCGCATGAACGGTGAAGCCACCCGATAGAACGCGCACTACACGTTATGCGGTCACTTCCCAATACAAAACATAATGATTTCCCTTCTACTCTTCCGTTAGCTCCCTCCTTGATTTTCAATTCATAACACAAAAAGGCAAATGCTATTTTGAGACGAAACAGAAAGTGACATGGGTCGATTTTAGTGGGTCTCAGAATTATTAGTGACAGATTGGCAACTGCCATAGCAGGATGTTAGACTTTTTTTACTACAACCAATGCCTATTCCGATCCCTTTTTAATATGAAATACTGCTAGATTATGCTTAGAAAACTGTCCGGTTTATAAGGGGTCGAGACAGTAAGTCCCGAGTTCCTTAGCTGACAAGCCTACATTTATTGTACTTGTCACAACTTTGATCAATAGTGGAAATAAATGCTTCCCCTTACCCAATCTCACCATAAAGGCATCTTTTCCCCCTTCCCCAAAAAACTCACAAAATAATTTTATATTTCGTAGCCAATCCGGCAACCATTGAAGTCTGTTTAAATATAAATGCGGGAACCAGACCACATAGCGGAATTAGTATTTAAATATTTAAGGGAGGAATTGTCTCCTGAAGAACAGGAGGAATTATCTGCCTGGAGAGCGGAAACGGTTACCAATGAAGCATTATTTCAAAAGATGACCGACCTGGAGGAGATCAGGGAAATGATGCAGGCTGAGCATTATAAGAAAAAGACCTGGGC
>DATHGW010000042.1:0-3226 GCA_035317445.1 Puia sp. | reverse complement strand
GTGAACTGAAAGAAAAAAGCAACTGGACCGACTCTGATGAATTGCGGCTGATGTTCCGAAATACTTTTAAGCCGGCATTTTATAAGCAATTGCATCGCTATGTTCATACATCCTACCGCAAACGCATGGCCTGGCAAAGTTTTCTTGACATGATCAGGCATCCTTCCGTGATCAGCCTGCAAAGTATTAAAAGGGCTGCCTCCTTTGCCTATTATTTGCCTTTTGCATTTTTTGAAAGACAAAAGCTGAAGACACTTGAAAAAATGTCCTGATGATCCACGAAGCAGTAAGCAATAACAACGAGCAGGCCGTTGCCTCAGCCTTTAATCAACAGGCGCCCCTGTTCGATGCTGAGTACGGACCTAACAGCATCATTCAGTACAAGCGGGAGCGGGTTCGTCAGCATGTTCAGGAGTGGCTCAACCCGCATGCCTATATCCTTGAATTGAACGCGGGTACCGGAGAGGATGCGATATATTTTGCCCGACAGGGACATATTGTTCATGCCACTGATCTCAGCGACAGCATGCTGGAGCAGGCGAGACAAAAAGCGAGCGCCCTGGGATTCGAAAATGAGATCAGTTTTGAGTCCTGCTCCTTTACCGCCCTTGACAAATTGAAAAACCCGGGACCTTATGATCTGATCTTTTCTAATTTTGCCGGCCTGAATTGCACGAATGACCTGGAAAAGGTTTTGGATTCGCTGTCTCCTTTGTTGACTCCAGGCGGGTTAGTGACCATGGTCATACTTCCTCCATTTTGTTTATGGGAGAGCATGCTGGTTTTTAGAGGGAAATTCGGGACCGCGTCGAGGAGATTTTTTAGCAGCAAGGGCAGGAAGGCCCGGATTGAAGGGAATGATTTTACCTGCTGGTATTATAAACCTTCTTTTGTGACTAAGCACATGAGCAAGGCATTTGATTTATTGGGCCTCGAGGGATTATGCTCCCTGGTGCCGCCATCCTATATAGAAAATTTTGGCGAAAAATATCCGGCGATCTTTCGGTTCCTGAAGAAAAAAGAAGCGCAGCTTAAGAATAGAAAACCCTGGAAGTATATCGGAGACTATTTCATTATTTCCTTCCGGAAAAGGCACTGATTCTGTTGGAGGTCCAATTCCTCCCATCTTTTTTGATATTCATTCAGTTTGTTGTTGTAGCGGGATAATATTTTCTCCTGGAAGAAGGCAGGTTTGGGCTTGGAAAAATGTTTCCCCGTTTTGAGTCCCATCCTGTTTCCCTTGATATTGAGTTTATTTTTTTCCTCTTTTTCCAGCCAGCGACGGGAAGTCAAACGCATAAAATAATCATCCAGCCTGTCGCCCCAGCGGTTGTTGAAGATTGATTCCAACAGCCTTTTGAAATTGTACTGACCTGCGACGGTTGGATGCATCGCCGGTTTAGTAACGTGGTTTGGAAAATAATGGTCGGACCAGTCATTGGCCCTGAAAAAACTTTCCATGGTACTAGTACCGCACATCGGCATCAAGGTAACCAGTTCTGTTGCCGTAAAAATATTTTTTTCTTCTATACAGAGTGCATCCTCATCTACAAAATAGTTCATGCAGAACCAGTGCTGGTGTCCGGTTATAAAACTAAGCTTCTTGAACGCATGAAGGATCGTCCGCGATATCCATAATTTGTTACGATGGGTGATGATGAAATAGTCAATATCGGCTTTTTCGTCTGCAAAATATTTTGAGAGGGATCCTGAAATGCCAACGCCCCTGACAAAAGGAAAGGCAAAAAGAAACTTAGATAATTTATGGGCAGTCGTGAGCAGTGTTCTGGCCTTTTCATTTGCCCTGATCCTTTTTTCGGCGAGACTTGGGTCATTTTTCAGGGAATAGAACTCCCGCTCGCAGAACAGATAGCCATTCAGGGTCAATTCTTCCAGGTCCCGGTAGAGTTGATGTTTTTTAACGGTTCTGTGGAGAAAAAAATGGATTTCTTCCTTTGTAACCGGGTAGTTAAATAAGTCAAAATAAGCTACCACCTTGAGGATATGATCACCTAGTGCAGCGGACATAACTGAATATTGTTAATACGTTCTGCGGCAACTTTTTTGATTTCCCGCACGTATTCCAACATACAAATACTATTCATTGACTGAATAGGTTGCCTGCTTACTATAAACCAAATAATTTATTAAAACAAGTTCCCGATGATCGTTGATTCAGCATACTTGTCTGCATTGCCGGCCGAAATGCTGAGGGAGGGAAGAAAGAAATTTGCTTACCCGGCTGCCGGCATCAGAAAAAGCTATCTCCTGGGCAAACGGATCTTCGACTTGTGTCTCTCGGCATTTTTATTGTTGGCGCTGATGAGCTGGCTGTTGCCGATTATTGCGCTGGCAATAAAACTCGATTCCCGGGGACCCGTATTTTTTAAACAAAGCAGGGTAGGCAGAAGAGGGAAAAGATTTTTTTGTTTTAAGCTCCGGACGATGGTCATCAATGCTGAAGCCCACGAAAAGCAGGCAGAAAATAATGATAACCGGATCACCCGTTTGGGTAAGTTCCTGCGCACAACCAATATCGATGAATTTCCGCAAGTTCTGAATGTGCTGATCGGCAACATGAGTTTTGTGGGGCCAAGGCCACATATGCATTCCGACCATCGCCGGTTTGCGTCCATGATCGCCGGGTATGAATTCAGGTGTCTGGTAAAGCCAGGCATCACGGGACTTGCACAGGTAAAAGGCTTCAGCGGTCCAACGCTTGACAGGGAAAGTATTTTAGGAAGATACAAGTGGGATGCGTGTTATGTTCGCCATGCAAGTCTTTGGCTGGATTTGAAAATAGTGTGGCGCACGATACTGGTTTGGCATCTAACGCCCCGGCGGGGACGCTGACTTTTCACATTTGCCCTTATCTTGTGCCGCAATATGAAACATGTTGTTGTCATCGGCGGCGGGATCATTGGACTAAGCAGTGCCCTGTATTTAAGGGAATCCGGCTGCGAAGTGACCGTTTTGGATAAAGATGATTTCCTGGACAATTGCTCCTATGGTAATGCAGGATACGTTTGCCCCAGCCATTTTATTCCGTTGGCCACACCTGGGATTGTTAAACAAGGACTGAAATGGATGCTTAATTCCCGGAGTCCCTTTTATGTGCAGCCCCGGCTGAGCCGGTCATTGTTTCATTGGGGCCTGAAGTTTATACAAAGCGCCACTCCTCAAAAAGTTGCAGCGGCAGCTATTCCCCTGCGGGATATTGCCCTGT
>DATHGW010000041.1:0-4981 GCA_035317445.1 Puia sp. | reverse complement strand
CGAGAATAATACGGGTATAATGCCAAGGAAAAAACAGAACCCTCCGAAAAGAATATTGATCTTTTCTTTGGGAAAGAAAGTATAGAGCAGGATGAAGAGCAGTCCGAGCCCGATGCTCATGAAGGAAAAACCGATACGCATCCTGGGCCCGAGTAATGCGGCCTTGTAGTCGTTGAGTGCATTGGTCCATGGGCTGATCTTAACATATAACGGCAATGCACCGTCGCCGGGCAGCATCCAGGGCTTATAGGGGGGTGGACTGGCATAGCGGATCGCAAAACTGATGGTGTCTCCGCTCAGGCTGCCCTGGAATATAAACGGCTTTTCATGTGGATTGTTGGTCTCTACTCTGCCACCGGGGAGAATTCTCCCAAAACGGATCAGGAGTGCATTGTTGACATAAAAATCTGCGGCGCCCAATTGGGAAATCACCAGGGCAACCGGATTACTCCGCAGGGATGAATCCATCCAAAGCTTCAACCTGAACCAGCCAATGCCCTTTTTGGAAAATGCGCGCAGGTAACTCTGCGGGTGGCTGAGGTCTGCGGAGGGCCATTTGCTGTCATCGTAACCCGCATTCGCCCAACTACTGTCGTCACCCTCATGGAATTTCCAACCCTTATTCAATTCTATGCCCCGAGCGGGCAGACTGTCCATGCGGAAAACCGTCAACGCTGAATCCTGTGAAAAGCCGGCTGCGGACAGGAGGATGAGTAGAAAAAGAATTAAGGCAGGCAGGCTTTTCATGGAGAAAATTTACAAATGTTTTGGCGTTTTATAGTTAAATACCAGGATGTTCGCACTTCCTTCGGCGCCTTCATTGGAAATATACATATTTCCTTTTGCGTCGAATGCTATCCCTTCGGGTTGCCTGAACACGGCCGGATCGAGTTCATAAAACCCAATAATCTTCCACTGGTTATCGAGTACGATCAAGGCCTTGTTGACCGATGAAAGGATATACCATTGATGCGTGACCGGATTTTTTGACAGACCGGATGGATGAAACCTGACCTTTTTTTTCTCGCTGGTCAAAGCCTGCCCGGATACATTCACCTTAAACCGGTCGGTAATGGACAACCGCCCGGCGGCATTTTTTCGCAAAGCAAATATCGATACTTCTTTATGCTTATCGTCGGGACAGTTTTTACACATTGCGATCAGCCGGCCATCATCATCTGCAAAAAGGCCTTCGTATTCCCCGGGCGGCAGGATATTCGGGTATTCATTCGCGTTGTCAATTTTTTTCTCTCTTGCATTGAGCACCGGGAACGTGAAGAGCGAGCCGTCACTTCTCAACACCACAAATTCCTTGTCATCAAGGATCGTAACATCTTCATAGTCTCCTTTCTTCCCGAATTTGGTATGTCTGTATTCGGCATCGCCCAGGTGAAATGAAAATAGTTTCCCATCCTCATCTTCGATCGCATAAACCGTGTCGGCATTTCCATGCAAAAAAGTAATGCCCGAAATTTCATGCAGAGGCTCTTTCAAAACAAAGCGTTGTGGTTTTGCCAGGTCGTATGCAGCTGGACTCTGGTAAATAACGGGCTGACAGCCGGACGCGGCAGGAAAAAATAAATAGTAAAAGAGATAGAGGCAGGTCCGGGTAAAGAATTGGCGCATGTATACTGAATGAGTGAATGAATCCGGTTCCGTTTATTTGATAAAAATAATCGCCAGCGTATAGGCGACCACGGATATGGCAATCCCGTACATGAAGACACTGTATGATGTCCTCAGCAACCGGTATTTTTTTCCGAGCACAACGCCATGCCAATACATGTCGTTGATCAGACTTTCATACAGGAACTCCTTATCGTTCATCATGCGTTTCATTCCCCAGTCATAATCCGCATAGCCCATTTTGTAAAAATTTCCGAAAAAAAGCAGGTTGATGGATTTGGTCATCACCTGGTCCCTGGAAAAGTAGCCGGTTGGTATTTTTGGCCTGGTGGCTAACACGGAATAGATGATGGTGATCACATTCATCAGTAACAGGATGATTGTGGGCACAACCAGGTTCCGGTTTTCATCCAGTTTTCTCACAACAAGTCCCAGGGCCACGGATATGATGATAGAATTCACCGAGATCATGATATGCGCCTTATTATCTGCCATGCTGCTCAGCCGCTGGTGATTGGCAGATGCGATCCTAAACATGGTTTCGATGCTTTTCTCTGACCGCTTGGCTTTTTTTCCCTTGCCGCCCCAGGTTTTGAAATCACCTTCGGTTTCCGGTCTGATAGGCTTTGGGATGCCGGTATTAAAGGACAGCTTTTTTGTGTCGCCATAAGTCAGGTTCAACTGTACATCATTGTTCAAATCCGGCTCAACATAGGGTGGCGGGTGCTTGGATGCTTTCTCTTCCACTTTTTTCTTCAGTTTTTCCAGGTTTTCTTTTTTTCGTTGCTCGAGCACCAGTCTGCCGAAGTCAGTATGATAACGATGGGTTTCCAGCAGCCTGATGTTATTCAGTCTCCATTCATTATTGTCGAGCTGCGTGTTTTTGAGCGCTTCCGCTTCTTTTTTCAGCAGCTTGCTTTTTTCCTTGAATAATTCTGTTCCCAGATGATAGAGGTCCGCATCACCCACAATTTCTTCAAGCAGGTTAGAAGGGCCCTGTGGCAGTTTGGTCGCCATGATGCAACCTTTTATTTTCAGGATATCTTCTTCACTGACGCCAATATTTTTAAGAAACTGCTCGGCAATTTCTGCGCTTTTTGCTTCGTGGAATTCAGACTCCGAGGTCAGATAACCTACATCGTGAAACCATGCCGCAGCATACACGATAAAACCATCATGGTCATTCAGTTGGTAATGTTCTGCAATTTTTTTGCAGGCCTCCAGCATTTCCTTCGTATGTGCTATGTTGTGATAATACAATCTTTCGTCTGCATGATCCTGATAATACTGCTCAACATAATCGCTTACCTGGGTCAACTGGTCAATATAACGCATATACTCATGATTTGAACACACTTAACCCTGAAGTTAAGCCTCATCTAATTTATGCTTTTCTGAACACTTATTAATAGTTAGGGATATTTTTTCATAACTATTGGTCAGATCGTTAATTTTGGTAAATTTCCTTCTATGCCCAGACCGATTTGCAACCTTCTTTTTATTGCATTATTTTTTTCGGCAGGTTCCCAGGCACAGTCCGGCATAGTCCAGGAAAAAATCCCAAGACCCAAGCTGGTCGTGGGAATCGTGGTAGACCAGATGCGCTGGGACTACCTATACCGTTACTACGACAGGTACGCGCCGGATGGCGGTTTTAAGCGATTGCTGGGGCAGGGGTTCTCCTGTGAAAATACGATGATCCCATATATCCCGACAATAACAGCTTGCGGGCATACCTGCATCTATACTGGTTCGGTACCGGCCATTCATGGAATTACAGGGAATGACTGGTGGGATTATTCATTGAACAAGATCGTTTATTGTGCAGGCGACGATTCGGTAAAAACGGTGGGCAGTAGTACGGAACTGGGGAAAATGAGCCCTGCCAATTTATTGGTCACGACGATCTGCGACGAATTGAGGCTGGCTACTAATTTTCATAACAAAACTATTGGGATTGCCATAAAGGATCGCGGCAGCATATTGCCCGCCGGGCACAGTGCCAACGCAGCCTACTGGTACGACAACAAAACAGGCGACTGGATCACGTCTACCTATTACATGCAGGAACTACCGCCCTGGGTCAAGGAGCTCAATGCAAAAAAAACGGTTGATAAATACTATGCCCAGAATTGGAACACGCTATATCCTTTGAGTACGTATACACAAAGCACCGATAATGATAAACCCTACGAGAATAAACCGCTGGGACCAGGGTTCCCTTATAACCTCGAGCGGTTTGCGGGCAAAAATTATGGACTCATTCCGCTTACACCATATGGAAACACATTCACCTTCGATATGGCCAAAGCCGCGGTTAATTCCGAACAATTGGGCACCAACGGGCAAACAGATTTCCTGGCGATCAGCCTTTCCACGCCGGACTATATCGGACATACATTCGGTCCCAATTCCGTGGAGGCAGAGGATGGATTCCTGAGGCTGGACAGGGACCTGGGTAATTTTTTGAATTTCCTGGATGAAAAAATAGGCAAGGGCCAGTATTTGTTTTTTTTATCCGCGGATCATGGCGCTGCACATGTTCCGGGATTTCTCCGGGAACATAAAACACCGGCCGGTCATGTAGATGGACAAACGGCGAATACTGAATTGAACAAAGGAATAAAAGAAAAATTTGGGATAGACCAGGCCGTTATTGGCATTATTAACTACCAGGTGTTCCTGAATCATAACGCGATCGATGCCAAGCGAAAATCCGACGAAGGCGCGATCAGGAAATGGGTCATAGATTATATTGTGAAGCAGCCCGGGGTGGCCAGGGCCTTTGAATTAGATGAGCTATCCGCCACCACATTAACGCCCAAACTTAAGGAAGTGGTTGCCAATGGATATTTCCCGGGCAGAAGCGGGGATATCCAGATCATTTTGCTGCCTCAATGGATCGATGGATTTCCAAAGGCCGGCACCACGCATGGCTCCTGGAATCCTTATGACGCACACATTCCCCTGCTTTGGTACGGTTGGAATGTGAAGCCCGGCAAAACCAACCGGGAGACTTATATGACGGATATTGCACCCACCCTGGCGGCATTTCTTCATGTACAAATGCCCAGCGGATCGATCGGGAAGGTGATTGAGGAGGTTACGAAATAAATCCGAAATATTGATTATATTTCTTTCCTAAACCTACTATTATGATGAAGTCACTTCGCTGGACGCCTCTTGTCTTGCTGTTTGCATTTAGTACAACCGTCCGGGCCCAGACCCCTGCAGTCATTGACAGCATACAGTTTTTTGTCGAAGACAAGCCCATGGAAGTGACGCTTTCACTTGATCTGAAAGTATTGATTGGTGAAAAGCCGGAAAAAAAGAATTACATACCTGCAACTTTTAC
>DATHGW010000040.1:0-2186 GCA_035317445.1 Puia sp. | reverse complement strand
GAAGGGAGCATCACACAGTGCTACCGGGAAGTGTGAACCCGGAAATACTCTCCTCAGCAATGACAGGCGTTGGAAACAATATTTTTTAATCATTAAATCTTGTACCATATGGCTAATTCTAATAATAGTGTCATAACTGGTAAAATTAGAGGCGCCCTCGGAAAACAACTCGTGTTTCGCGAGTGGGAGGGCAAAACAGTAGTTGCTAAAGCGCCTAAAAGCAGGGAGGGATATCCCACACCTGCTCAGGCCGAAGCACAGGAAAGATTCCTGCTCGCTTCACGATATGCCAAGGCAGTCGTGAAAGGTGATGACCAGGGCATCAGAGACGCCTATACCGCGGCACTGAGACCCAGGCAAAACCTGTATAGCAGGGCTTTGGAAGATTTCCTGTCTCCACCTGTTGTCCGCAGCATCGATACGCGCAAGTATACCGGCGCAAGCGGCAGTAAGGTCTCTGTCCGTGCAGTGGATGATTTCCGTGTAACTGATGTACATGTGGAAATACATGCTGCCAACGGCACGCTACTGGAAGAAGGTAATGCTGAACAAAATGTAAATGGAATTGACTGGACCTACACGGCCACGCAGGCAAACAACCTGCTGACCGGTAGTAAGATCAAAGCCATTGCATCCGATGTTCCCGGTAACGAAGGAACGAAGGAAGTTACTTTGTGATGAGGTTACCAGGAAGCTGTATCCGGGCTGGATACAGCTTCCATTTTAATCAAGTGAAAAACAAATGATATGAACAGAATACCAAAGCGTCATTTTTGGGAATGGTTCAAACGCCATCATCAGGAATATCTTGGGCTGAATAAGCAATCTAAGAAGGAAGCCGGTTACTGGCTGAGTGAATTGAACGCTCATTTACGGGCCTATTGCAAGTTCTTTACGTTCAGTCTGGTCTGCCAGGATAAAGAAGCTGCTACGCTTACCATTACCGTAAAAGGCAAAGTGTCGCATTTTAAAATGGCCGAAGCATTTGTCGCCACAGCGCCTGAAATACCCGGTTGGACGATCCTTGCGCTGGAAGATCCCATGCCTGTTGAATTTTTATGGGACAAACAAATGGAAGATGCCGGTATACATCCCGGAGAATTATATTTTTCTTTTGCCGGCGATGATCCGGAGCATGCAGATATTATCGTGTATCATCCGCTATGCACGGAAAAAAACGAGCGCCTTTTTTTGCAATTCGCTAATACGGCAGTGTATCATTTGCTGGGTGAACGCGTTTTCGGAATGAATATAGGCTATCTGGAAGTAGCTAATCTGTCGAGCGCCCGTTCCAAAAATGTACAAAAGCTGGAAGCATTGCCCGACTGTATCGGCTCGCGCAGGTCTTCAATGGTTATAGATGGTAATGGGAGGTTGCTGAGTATGGATTGATGGAAATGCGCTGATGACTGATTGATTTTGGGCGACGCAAATCCGCCGGTGGCCTGGTCCCTATTTAATTCATTTTTTCTGCTACATTTGCTGTCCCACTACATCCGGAGAAGTGCCAGAGCGGTTGAACGGGACTGACTCGAAATCAGTTTTACGCCTTATACGTGTAACGGGGGTTCGAATCCCTCCTTCTCCGCTAACTAATCTGTAAAACCCTTATTCAGTAAGGGTTTTATCGTTTTATGAGATGTCGCTGGGGCAAAACATGAGGCGATTTGCCGATATTGAAAGCAAAAGGCTCAAAGTCTTCCCAGTTCCTCTTGTGAAGGAATGACTGGAAAAGTTTTAATTCAGCGCCACAGAAGATTCGTTAGTCCATTTCAAATTCACCGGATCGCATCTGGAACTGCGTAACGTCTTTCACCGCCTCAGGCGGAGAATGCGGGCTACCTAACCTCCTCGTAGTATCTATTCTACACCATAATCACCTGTTCATCTATTTTTTTAAGAAAAGAACTCATCCAAATTTGTATTGTAGAAAGAAATCAAGTTCTAAAATCCAATATTCCTGACCCGCTAAAACCTCATCATGCAACCCAAGACGCCGTCAACAACCACCCCACCCCTCACCATTTCCGGAAACACATTCAATTCGCTTCACCAGCTGGTAGGCCGTTTGCAAACCGGACTTCTGCAGGAAGCGGGCAGCAAGAAAAGCATTATCATAAACGATGTCGACAAATCCATCCCGGTGACGACTGATGAAGGCACGCTGGCTTACATTATCGGGAGTC
>DATHGW010000039.1:0-2329 GCA_035317445.1 Puia sp. | reverse complement strand
GAAGCGATCAAGAGAGAAAATGATGAAGAAAAGTTGAGGGAGCTTAGTGCAGAGATCGGCAACCTGAGTGTGGAGAGGGATACGCTGAAGTCAAAATGGAAACAGGAGAAAGAACTTGTTGAAAAAGTTCAGAATGCCAAGGCGACCATCGAAAACCTGAAACTGGCCGCAGAAAAAGCGGAACGTGAAGGAGACTATGGAAAAGTGGCCGAGATACGCTATGGCAAAATAAAAGAACAGGAACAAATCATCGAATCGTATTCAAAGCAATTGGGAGAGAGTGGTGAAAAACGCCTGCTGAAAGAAGAAGTGGATGCCGAAGACATCGCCCAGGCCGTGGCCAAAGCGACGGGTATCCCCGTGAGTAAAATGCTCCAGAGTGAAAGAGAGAAATTGCTGCAGCTGGAAGAAGAACTGCACAAAAAAGTGGTCGGGCAGGATGAAGCGATCACCGCGGTAGCAGACGCCATCCGCAGAAGCAGGGCGGGTTTGCAGGATCCCAGGCGGCCCATCGGTTCCTTTATTTTTCTTGGGACAACCGGCGTCGGTAAGACAGAGCTGGCGAAGGCCCTGGCCAATTATTTGTTTGATGACGAAGCGATGATGACGAGGATCGATATGAGTGAATACCAGGAAAAACATTCCGTGAGCCGCCTGGTAGGCGCACCTCCCGGTTATGTTGGATATGATGAAGGAGGACAATTGACTGAAGCTGTTCGCCGCAAACCATATAGCGTGATCCTGCTTGATGAAATTGAAAAAGCCCATCCGGATGTTTTCAATATCCTGTTGCAGGTACTCGATGATGGCCGCCTCACCGACAATAAGGGCAGGGTAGTGAATTTTAAAAACACGATCATCATCATGACCAGCAATATGGGAAGCCAGCTCATCCAGGATGCCTTTGAGGACATCAATGAAAAGAACAAGGATGAAGTGGTAGAGAAAACAAAAGCAGACGTGATGAATTTGCTCAGGCAGAATATCCGGCCTGAATTCCTGAACAGGATCGACGAAGTGATCATGTTCCAGCCGCTCCTGAAAAATGAGATCAAAGGAATTATCAAGATCCAGCTGGATAGCCTGAAAGCACTGGTGGCTAAGAATGGCATTGAGCTGCAATTCAGTGATTATATCATCGAATGGCTTGCTGAAAATGGTTTCGACCCTCAATTTGGTGCGCGGCCCCTAAAAAGGCTGATCCAGAAAGAGATCGTAAACCAGTTGAGCAAAAAGATCCTTTCCGGTGAGGTGGACCGGGCGCACCCTGTCCTGATCGACATATTCGACGGCCTCGTAGTGTTCAGGAATGGAGCCAGGCCCGAACCCATTCCTGAGGCGAAAACGGATGGACAGAAAGCAAAAAACAAAAAAGCCACTTCGTAATAAATTTGTAAAATCGGGACAGGATGGGTGATTTTGGACAGGAATCAGCGGCCTTCGCTGGAATTCTGGTAAAAAATCGCTAATTTTACGCCGCCATCGCCCATTTGCGGTGGCTTTGAAGTAATACCCACTTAACAATTTGATAACCAACAAATAACAAGGATATATTTTAATTTTAAATAAACATTCACGCCGAAGGGCGGAAATAAGAAAGGAGTAGTAACTATGGCTTTTAAAAAGGAAATAGTAGAGATCATCGAACCAAAAAATGTTTTTGTCGGCAACAAAAATGCCGCAGTGACGCTTGTCGAATTTGGAGAATATGAAAATGAGGATTGTGCCAAAGCGAATGAAGTGGTGAAACAGTTGTTGGAAGAATATGAAGGAAAGATCAGGTTTAACTTTCGTCATTTTCCATTGACCAAGATTCACCAGCGCAGCCTGAAAGCAGGAGAAGCAGCTGTTGCCGCAGCCCAGGAAGGCAAATTTTGGGAAATGCACAACATTTTGTTCAATAACCGCCGCAACCTGGGAACGACCAGTTTGAAACTGCATTCCAGGGAAGCGGGCATTTCGAACAAACGTTTCCTGGACAATCTTGTCAACGCTACGTATGGATGGCAGGTGCAGGGAGATATCAGGGAAGGAATGGACAAAGGCGTAACCAATGTTCCGGCTTTTTTCATCAATGGCGAAGCCTTCCAGGGCAAACCCACTTTTGAAAACCTGAGCAAGTCCATTGCCGCCGCACTGAAGAAAGCAAAACGCAAGGCCTCTGCAACGAAGCAGAGAGCGTAGGAAATAAAAGTATTGTCATTCCGACCCCCCGCCGAAGTCGGGGTGGAGGAATCAGTTGAGCGGGAAAGTCGCGTTCCCCGTCGATTCCTCCGCCCCCCGCTGTGCGGGGGGTCGGAATGACAATACCTTCTTATTCCTTATTCCT
>DATHGW010000038.1:0-12075 GCA_035317445.1 Puia sp. | reverse complement strand
CGATATAGTCCCCGCTGGTTTCATACAACATGAAACGCAATATTTTCGAAAGGCGTAAAATGGATTCAGGGGCCAGGTCCGATTTGTCCCTTGCCAATGAATAAATATTATTTAAGGTATTGAATAAAAAATGGGGGTTTGTTTGTGACCTGAGATAGTTCAATTCTGCCTGTTGTTTTTCAATACGCAGTTGCTGCGCCGCCTGCTTTAATTTTATATAATGATAAATATGCCGGATGATTCCAAAAAAGAAGACTGACCCCACGCTGTAACCCATTTGGGTGGCAACCTCCTTTGATCTGGAGGAGAATACTTCTAACCCGGTAAAAATATGGATGCCGATCCCCAGCCTCCTCCATAAATACAAGCCCCAGGAATACAAAAAGATTTGAAGCAGCAGTAGTAAGAGGGATCTGAACGCGCTTTTCCAGCTCAGCTTAGTCAAAATATATTCAAAGAAAAAATAATTGATCACGGTCACATAAATCGTTACCCAGATATCCTCCAAAGCTCTTTGGCCAAACGTCTCCGGAAATTGTGCTAATTCGGAACAGACCTGCAGCACTAAAAAAGATAGCGCCACCCAGAGATAGAATGTAATTCTTTTTATATCGATGAGCTCTTTCATTTTATTATCTATCGCAATACATGCCGGAACTTTCTTTGTGTTGCACAAATTACCTGAAATACTCAATCAAAAAAATTGAAACTGGATACTTCAGGTACACGCCGGTGAATTTCCGTACACCGCGCAATACCTCCATTGACCCGGGTTTGTCGTCTGTATACAATAACCTGCTGTTCGTTGACTGGGGCTTGCGTCAACTTCTTTTATTAGTTATTCTTGTACGCATAAACCAAAAACCCGTAAAATGAACAAGCTGATCCAATTTGGAGAACATGTAGAAGGATATGACATTCCTGTCTTGAATGAAAGAGAAATCAGGGCATCTGCAGGGATACTTTTCCTGGGCGTTTTTATCGCTTTAATGCTGATCTTATTTAAAGGGAATTTTGTTCCCGTCAAGTATGTCATCACGATATTCCTTACCGATTTTATTATCCGTGTATTTATCAACCCTAAATTTTCTCCTTCACTGATCATCGGGCGGTTGATTGTCAGGAACCAGGCGCCTGAATATGTAGGCGCCAAACAAAAAAAGTTTGCCTGGATCATTGGTGTCGCGCTGTCGGCGACCATGTTCATTTTCCTGGTGCTGGTTAATGCCTATAGTCCCATAACAGGTATTGTCTGTCTGATTTGCCTGGTCTTCTTGTTCTTTGAATCGGCATTTGGCATTTGCCTGGGCTGTAAATTTTATTCATTGTTTTTTAAGGAAAAAGCGCAATACTGTCCTGGTGAAGTTTGTGACGTAAAATCAAGACAGGATATTCAAAAAGTATCCGGGGCCCAGTTACTGATTGTGCTGGGGCTTATCGCATACGTGCTGCTTACAGGGTTTTTCTTTAATGAGAAGTTTAGCAGACAGCCTTATGATTTATTTGGAATTAATGGTTCTGCGCGAACCAAATGACAATTTCTGCAGGAAAGGCAAGGTGCAGATAAATCAAATACATGCGATTTAATATAACCAGGAAGGGTATGACTCAAAGACCGGCATTGGAAAAATATTTCTCTCCATTCCGGCGGCATACCATCGGTCATCGGCAGACTTTTGAATCTCCCTTCGGAACAAAAGAGATCCTTTATGCGGACTGGACCGCAAGCGGCAGGGCTTACCAGCCTATTGAAGATTGTATACAAAAAGAGATCATGCCTTTCCTGGCCAATACCCATACTGAGACGACCATTACAGGAACCTTGATGTCCAAAGCCTATGAAGAAGCCAGGGCTATTGTAAAACGACATGTTCTTGCCGACAGCGATGATGTATTGGTTTTTTGCGGCAGCGGCATGACAGCAGCCGTGAATAAGTTGCAAAGGATATTGGGGCTGAGAATTCCGGAACGGATAACGGATTACTTAAAAAAGGAAAGCTTTCCGGACGTGGATGAGTTGTTGAGGCCTGTTGTTTTTGCGACGCATATGGAACACCATAGTAACCATACAAGCTGGCTGGAGACGATTGCCACAGTCGAGATCATCAGGCGCGGCGAAGATGGGAATGTTGATTTGGAACACTTCAGGGGCTTATTGGACCAATACAAACACCGGGAAAATAAAATAGCGGCGATCAGCGCTTGTTCTAATGTGACGGGGATTCAAACACCCTATCATGAAATCGCGAAGTTAGTCCACGCTTATGGCGGACTGTGTTTTGTGGATTTCGCGAGTTCGGCTCCTTATATCGACATCAACATGCATCCAGTGGAAAAAGGCGCTCATTTGGACGCCATTTATTTTTCGCCCCATAAATTTTTAGGTGGACCGGGTACACCGGGCGTTTTGATCTTCAACAAAAAAATGTATAAAAACAAAATCCCAGATCAGCCGGGCGGAGGCACCGTAGTGTACACCAATCCCTGGAAACTTCATGAATATATTGCTGATATAGAACAGCGGGAAGATGGAGGAACGCCGCCCTTCTTGCAAGGGATCAAAGCGGCGATGTGTATTCGTTTGAAGGAAGAAATGGGAACCAGCAATATACAAAAGCGCGAAGAAGAAATGCTGCGGATCATTTTTGACCGGTTCTCCAGGATGAAAAATATTGAAGTCCTTGAGGAGCATATTAAGAAAAGGCTGGGTGTTGTTTCCTTTATTGTGCATGGGGCACATTATAATCTGTTTGTCAAAATGCTGAATGACAGGTTTGGCATCCAGACCAGAGGCGGCTGTTCTTGTGCAGGAACCTATGGGCACATACTGCTGCATGTTGATGAGACCACGTCCTATGAAATATTGAATTCGATCCGTTCAGGTGATCTCTTGTGCAAACCAGGCTGGATCAGGTTATCCATCCATCCAACGATGACCAATGCGGAAATTGATTTTATCATGGATGCCATTGAATTAACGGATGCCCGCTTTAAGGATTGGACGAAAGACTATCAGTATGATGCCGTATCCAACAAATATGAATTCAGAGGAATGGAGGGAGGGGAACGAGGTATAATCGAAGATTGGTTTAATGTTTCTATTTGGGATCAGGATCTATTGCTCGCCGAATGTACGCGTCTCTAAATATTTTGCAACTCCTATTTCCCGGGGTGCTTCCTGTAATTGAATATTGTATTCGGAATTGCCGATGGAAAGGATCATTTTCGTTTTTTGATCGTTGTATGGATTATTTGGATCTAACGCCATAGTGTTATCAAATATGATTATGCCAATAGTTAACCTAACGGATTTGTCAGGAAACATCCAAAGACTAGTTTGACCTTTCACATATTTCAATTCTAAAAGCCGGTCTAATACATCCGGCTGAATCCAATGTATTCCCTGAAAATATACCTGGTAAGCGATAGCGGATGTGTCAGAAAGCTTTGATGATATTACCTCGCTTAAAGTCAACACAGAATCTTTTCCTAAAGGGTAAAAATATATATCCTGGGGCAGGGCATCTTGGTCAGGATAAATGATTAGTCCTTCTGCATGAACTAAATTTCTATTTTGACCTTTTGCGAAAGAAAACCAGGCTGTCGAAATTTCTAACATAAAGAATATAAAAATAATATATTTTATCAGCATTCTTTTCCTCAACGGCTGAGATTTTTAACAAGAAACTCAAAAACATCTCTCTCCCAGGTTTCAATGCTTAGAAAAATGATATTATGTCCTTCATCGACTGATTTTCCAAACCTCGGATAGATCTTCAATTCATGTGGTTTGTTGAGTTGATTCAACACGCTATCGAGCGCATAACCCGGAATAGTGGAATAATCGTTTTGCGCGTGAATAAATAGAACGGGAACCGCAATACGCCTTACAGCATTGGTTAAGCGTATCCGAAGCTGTGGAGAAAGATTCCAACTGTAACCCGCGGCAGCAAAAACAACCACAGCTTTTATGCCGGAATCATATTCCGCAAGCAGCAAAGCAAGTGATCCTCCAAAGGAATGACCGACCACCCCAATGCGATTGGTATCTACATCTGGCATTTTTCGTAGCAACGCGAGACCGGAAATCATATCCTGTAATTGATCCGTCTCAAGATGCTGTAATTGTGTTTTGTTGCGGGCTTCCTGGCCTTTTTCTTTAAATGAACGATACATCAGGTCCGCGCTGTTCTCGCCTTGTCCCTTTGAAAGACCAACTCCTCTGCGGAAAAGGCCTAGAAAAATATAGCCATTCCTGGCAAATACCGGCCCTATTGACGATGTCTGTTGTTCGGGATTGCTTAATGTATCAGAACCTCCATAACTTCCAAGACAAAAAATAATTGTTGGGAAAGGACCATGACCAGAAGGATGCCATAGTAAAGCTTTCAATGTTAAGCCACCGGATTGTAGAGAGACGGTGTCTGGGGCTTTCAAGGTTTGCGCTTGCATCCGCTCAACTAACGTGCAATTGAAAATAAGTATCGCGCCAATTACTTTAATCATTTGTTCCCGGTTACGATGTCTAAGTGAAACTGATGGATCAACCCTTCTAAACCAATAATAATGTACAGATCCGATTCACCACTATTTTCTAACCAGTGGTATTTGTAAATTCGTGGGTCTGTTTTCTTCTTTATCAAAACCACGTCCGTCCACATTTCTGGCGCCCCAAAACAACATATCATTTAATATATAAATCAGGTCGTACTCTGCAAAAATTTGACCTTCTGAAAGCCCGAATGGAGGAAATGCTTTTCCAAACACACTCTGCGAAGCATTGATTTCCCATTTATCGAAACCTTGGCGGGCAACCTGGTTCATAGTGTCTGCAAAACCTTGAATTAATGGCGTTACCTCGTATGCTCCGTCGGCTATAAAATCTACTTTTTGCGCACCCGGGGCGATGGGGTGGTCACCTTGCCAGACCATTCGCCCTTTAATTAAAATTTTTACCAATGGTACTTTACCAAAAGCATCCGCAGAGTTGATCACGGTAAGTTCAAAATGGTCGCCTGCTGAATATTTAAAATCCCGTGTCAGGTAGAATGGTTTCATACTGCCATCCGCATTTTTTGCAATGCTCGGCCGAATTTCGGGTGCAATACTCACCCATTCGCCTTCGATGGTCTGTTTAATTTCTTCTGCTGTCATTATATTTGTTTTGAAAAGTGTGAATGGTATAACATTCCCATATAATTGTGCAACATTTTAGCGCCTTAATGGGCTCATCTTTGCAGATAAAGGAATGAAATTATGGAAATTGTACATAAGGTGGGAAAAACAGCTGTTTCAGTTTTTGTACCACATGTGGTCTCAAAGGCTAAGCCACTTGCCGCAGCGGCGCAAAAATCGCTTACCAAATGGCGTTCGATGATCTCCCGAAAGGATTTTAATGATTTACCTTCGATCGTCGCGAGAGACGCTGTTTTCTATTCACCCATTGAATGGCACCCCTATCCCGGACGCGATTTGGTTTGTCTCCTGCTCCGTGCGGCGGCGGGTGTTTACGAGGATTTTAAATATGAAAGCGAATTCACCGACGGCAAAAATGCCGTGCTCGGGTTCAGCGCGCATATTGGTGATATACAGGTCAGCGGCGTCCATATGATCAGATTCAACGCTGCAGGCGAATTCGTGAACATAGAGAAGATGCTGCGCCCGGAGCAGGGTGTTCAGGCGCTCGGCCATGCGATGGGGGCTAAGATCGGATCACAGGCGAAAGCCTTACTTTTAAAGATAAAAAGAAAATAAAGTTTCAAGTGGCGGGAGATCGGTTCCGTCACAAATCATAACTAATTCATAGCTCAATGCAATTAATAACAGAAAAATCGGACAAAAAAGAAATATTAGCCGCGATCAATGAACCCATATCCGGCATGTTGGAATTGATGTCGGGGCTCGATCCTAAGGAGGTCAACATTGTTCCCTACAAAGACAGCTGGACTGCTGGTATGCTATTCCGCCATGTGTCAAAATCACTTAAAGCGATGTCCAAGGCTATGAGCTCCGATGCGAGACCTGCAGAGAGAGACCCAGGTGAAAAGATTCCCGAACTGAAAAAAACATTCCTCGATTTCTCCACCAAATTGAAATCCCCTGACTTTATCGTACCCGAAGAAGGCCCATACGAAAAGCAGGCCATCTTTGCAGAACTAAATGATGCTTACATTCAGTTGAGAGGAAGTTCAGTCCATGCAAACCTGTCAGATCTGGTGAAAGGGCTTCCCCTTGGAGATATTACCAAGCTGGAGATCCTTCATTTTGTTTTGTATCATGTGCAGCGGCATAAGCATCAGATGGAGAAAATCTGTGACGCTTTAAAAAATAAGAAATAGTTCTGTACCCGGAAAGCGGATACCGCGAGGAGAATTATTCAATCAAAGAAATGTTTTCTGCATTCTTATTCAACTCCAAAACAATTACAGAACAATCCTCATCCGGCATTTTAGGAGGCAGCGTAATGCGAATATTATTTTCATCCTGTGTGAACCGGACCGGTTGTCCCTTTAGAAAATAGGCTTTATTAATGACAACATCTTTTAAACCAGGAAGAGAAAGTTGATTATTTTCCACACTGAACACCTGTAGGTAAATGGTATTGGCTTTGCGTGTTGTTGCGAATATCTTATTGGGTTTGTAAGGACCACCTTTTGTGCGGTAAATAGCTTCGCCATAGAGCTTCAGCCAATCGCCCATTTCTTTAAGCCGCTTTACTTGTCTGGCTTCTATACGGCCATCCATCATTGGGCCTACATTGAATAATAAATTGCCATTACCCGCTGCAGTTTGAACCAACGTTTGAATACATTCTTTTTTTGATTTCATTTTATCGTTTGGTTTCCATGCCCACTGATTACAAATGGTGATGCAGGATTCCCAGGGAAAGTTCATGTTTAGCTTTCCAATAGCTTGTTCAGGCGTATCAAAATCGCCAATCATTTTAGCCACGTCGATCTGTTTGTTATCAACTCCGGATATTTCTTTTCCAAGCCGGTCGTTAATAATCAAATCTTTTTTCAATCCTTTTAAATAGGTATACATATCAACCCCCATTTCATCTGTCCAAGGACTTTCCCACATCCCATCAAACCAAATCATATAGGGATCATACTTTGTTACGAGTTCCCTTAACTGATTTTTCATAGTAAGAATGAATTTGCGCATGTTTGCTTTCGGGTCGGGTTCTTTAACACCATCATTGTGCAAAGGATAATCAGGATTATGCCAGTCTAATATGGTGAAATAGATACAGAACCTTATGTTCTGTTCCTTACAAGCTTTTGCAAGTTCACCAACAATATCTCTTTTGAACGGCGAATTCATGATGTTGTAATCCGAGTAAGCTGTTGGCCACAAACAAAAGCCGTCGTGATGCTTTGCTGTTATGGTGAGATATTTCATGCCCGCATCCTTAGCCGTCTTTACCCAAACATTTGCATCAAATAAAATAGGATTGAATTCTTTATAAAGATTATCATATTCTTCGGCTGGTACAATCGCGCCACGGCTCCAGCCTATTTCCGTACCACGTAATGTTACAGGCCCCCAATGGATGAACATACCGAATTGTTGATCCATGAAATCACTCATCACAACTTTAGATGTTTTTATAGAGGGATCGATAGATAAATGCTGGGCCCTTAGTTCACCAAGCAGCAATGAAAGGATTGAAATGCCAATAAAATATTTCATTATTTGTCCTTTTTGAGATAATTAAAAAGCTAGCGCCACCCCTTTGCTCAATGCCTGTTCATATTTCTCCAAATCGAATTTATACAAATAGGGCGACCGGTGCTGGCCGATATTTCTTTTCTCATCCAATTTAATGAGAATGCCCAATGACATCAGTTTATTGGGGAAATTTCGCCGGTGAAGCTCTTTGCCGAGGATCGTTTCATACAGTACCTGAATTTCGGGAAGGGTAAATTTTTCTGGCAACAGGTTGTAGCCGATAGGCTGCAGATAAAGCTGATTGCGCATTGTAGACAATGCTTTTTCTGCCATTTCATTGTGATCAAATAGCAGTTGGGGAAGACCGGTCACCGGGTACCAGGAAAATTCATCATACAGGATATCCGGTTTGATTTCTGCCTTAGAAAATTCAATCAGGGCATAATAGCCGATGGACACCATTCGCTGCGTTAACCAATTGTTTTCACCGAATTCCTGTTTGAATTCCGGCGTAAAAAATTTGGATCCCCAACTATGAATACGGTCGTCGTTGTCTCCGAATGTATAGAATTGCTGCAAAAAAATATTGCCTAACGCAGTGCGTTCTTTCAAAATGCGCGCAGCTGCCTGGGTCAGCGTTTCCTCTTTTAATATAAATCCTCCGGGGAAACCCCATCCATTCAAATGGGCATATTTGGCCAATAATACCTTTAATTGCTTATCGTGGTAACCAAAAATGACACAGTCTATTGACAAATGAGACATAAACTGTTTATGCCCATTTCGTATAAATTCCTCTAGCTCTTCCTGCAATTTCATAATAAGTATTTTTCTAAACGCATTATTATCAACGGTCTAAGAATGTAATGAGCAAAAATAGCATCTATTGCTTAAAATATAGGCAATTTATTTTTTTATATCCGGAAATGCCTTTATTTTTATTGCGTTGGGAATAGGCAATAGAGAAAAGAGAAAAGAGAATAGGCAATAGAGAATAGGCAATTGAGAATAGGATATCTTAATAGGTTAATGATCATTTTTAAATAAACAAAAAACAACGCTAATCATGAAAAAAGCAAATGGATTTTTTGCGGTATTATTTTTTTTCGGCTTAACCCTGGGTGCACATGCACAATCAAAAACAGGCGCCGATTATTTTGCGGGTAAATGGAACGTATTGCTAAAAGGTTTGCCGGATGGTGATACGAAAATGTATTTTGTGCTTGATAAGAAAGATACGACTATGACTGGGGTAGTGCAGGATTCTACCGGCAAGGAAATCGCCAAGATTGATAAGGTAGAGTTAAACGACAGTACGGCCACCGTTTATTTCACCGCGCAGAGTTATGATGTAAACCTGGTCATGAAGAAAAAAGATGAGGATCATGTAACCGGAAGCCTGATGGGCATGTTTGAGGCAGAGGGTGACCGTGTCAAAAAAGATGCATCCAAATAAGTGCTATAAAAGAATTAAAGTAATCAACATGAAAGGGATTTCCTTAATTATTCTTTTGATAGGATGTACACCTGCATTTGCTCAAAAAATGGCAATACCACATCTTGAGAAAAAAGGGAACATCATGCAGATGATTGTCCAGGGAAAGCCCTTTTTAATCTTAGGCGGTGAATTACATAATTCAAGCACTTCGGGTGCTGATTATATGAGACCGATCTGGGGTCAGATGAAAAGAAAACACCTCAACACGGTTATTGCAGCGGTATATTGGGAATTGCTCGAACCGCAGGAGGGAAAGTTTGATTTTACGCTGGTTGACAGTATGATTTACGGGGCCAGAATTCAACATCTCCATTTGGTCATCTTATGGTTTGGCTCCTGGAAGAACGGATACTCCATGTATGTTCCCGGATGGGTCAAAAAGGATACGGAAAGATTCCCAAGGATAAAAAATAAAAAAGGAGAGTCTTTTGTTGTGCTTTCTGCGCTCAGCGAGGCGTCCATGAATGCCGACGCAAAGGCTTTTAAAAGACTGATGCAGCATATTCGCCAGGTGGATGAAAAAGATCAGACGGTCATCATGGCACAGATTGAAAACGAAGCGGGCTTATTTTACGATCCCCGTGATTATAATGAAGAAGCCACTAAGGCATACGACCAGGGCGTGCCCAATGACCTCGTGCAGTATCTGTCAGGCAATAAAGGAAGACTGCAGCCTGAACTCGACAGTGCATGGAAAGAAAACGGTTATAAAACTTCGGGAAGCTGGGAAGACGTATTTGGGAAAAGCGTTTTGCTAAAGGAGAATTGGAAAGCACTGTCCTATTTGCCGGAAGAATTATTCACGGTCTATCATTATTCCAAATACATCGGCCAGGTAGCCAGGGCAGGTAAGGAGGCATATCCCATACCCATGTACGTTAATGCCTGGATCAAGCAACCGGGTTTTGGCGCTCCGGGGAGATATCCAAGCGGAGGACCAATACCGCATACGCTGGATCTTTGGAGAGCGAATGCGCCGGTAATAGATTTCATCTCGCCCGACATTTATGTTTCCATACCAGACTCCCGTTACACCACTGAACAGTATCACCGCCCCGGCAATCCGGTATTTATTCCTGAATTTAAGCCAGGTGCTTCTTCAGCCAGTTTAGCTTTTTGGGCCTTCGGCCAGCACGATGCAAACTGTTTTTCTCCATTCGGGATTGAGGAAACTACCCCCGAAGAGGACCCGATCACAAAAAGTTATGCGGTGTTATCGCAACTGGAGCAGTTGATCTTGCAACATCAGGGAAAGGGAACCATGAAAGGTTTATATCTGGATACAGCAGAAAGGTCAGCAAGCTTTGAGCTAAACGGTTATACTGTAAAGGCGAGTCTTTCAATGCCCATGTTTGCTCCGGCTGGGGGCACAGTGGCAGGACTTTCTTCTTCAGATAAAAGATCAACTTCGGCTGGAGGAATTGTTTTTGCGATCGGACCCGATGAATTTATTGTTGTCGGAAAAGATTTCACTTTATCGTTTACTCCATTAACCACGGATGCCAAAAAACCCAAAATAGACATCGAGTATATGGACGAGGGATCTTTTGTAAACGGCCATTGGGTAACGACCAGAAGGTTGAACGGTGACGAAGGCACTGGCGGTGGCGACTACGGTTTTGGTTTTAATAAGGGCTACGCTGCATTGTTCAGATTTCAACCCTCATCTACCGGTAATTATAATATTGTGAAATATAAGTTGTACAGGTATTGATATGTATTCTCTTTTTATTAATTTGCCGGACTTTATGAAATACAAAATAGCCCTGCCCTTTGCGCTCTTCGTAATTATTTTTGCCTTTAAAAACTTTCCACCTGCCAAGCCAAGAGTATTGCTTTTCACAAAAACAGCAGGCTTCGCGCATTCTTCCATTCCGGCGGGCGTCGCAGCCATTGTAAAACTGGGGAAGGAAAATAATTTTTTGGTGGATACAACCGCTGATGCGTCAAAGATCACCGAAGACAGCCTCAGCCAATATGCAGCGGTTATTTTTCTTCAAACCACCGGCGATATACTGAATAATTACCAGGAGGCAGATCTCGAAAGATATATGCAGGCGGGTGGCAATTTTGTAGGCATACATGCCGCCGCGGATGCGGAATATGACTGGGGCTGGTATGGCCGCCTGGTCGGCGCTTATTGGAAAAGCGATTCACCCGTACAGGATGTGACATTAAAAGTAATTGATAAAAATCACCCGTCGACGCGGGGATTGCCTGACAACTGGACAAGAAAAGATGAGTGGTATAATTTTAAAAAGATTGCCGGGGATATTCATGTGTTGATCAATATGGATAGCGATCATCCATTGGCTTGGTATCATAACGTGGAGAACGGAAGATCCTTTTATACCAGCCTGGGCCATACCGAAGCCTCCTATACCGAACCGGCTTTTTTGAAACACCTGCTCGGTGGCATTCAGTATGCGATTGGCGATAACAAAAAGCCCGATTATACCAAATGCAGTACACCGCGTGTTCCCGAAGAGAATCGTTTTGTCAAGACCCAGTTGGTTCAGGGCACTTTCTTCGAGCCAACTGAAATGACCATTCTTCCAAACCTGGATGTGTTGATTGCGCAGCGCCGGGGCGAGATCATGCTTTGTAAAAATGGAACAAATCTGGTGAAACAGGCGGGCAAACTGGATGTGTACTTTAAAACAGTACACACCAAGGGCGTGAATGCAGAGGAAGGTGTATTGGGACTAAAAGCTGACCCGGATTTTAAAACTAATCATTTCGTCTACATTTATTATAGCCCTTCCGATACCTCGGTCAACCGGTTGTCGCGTTTTGTCTTTGAGAACGATACCATTGACAACAAGTCAGAAAAAATTGTCCTGCAGCTTTATTCCCAGCGCGAAATATGCTGCCATACGGGAGGTTCTATTGCCTTTGGTCCC
>DATHGW010000037.1:0-8263 GCA_035317445.1 Puia sp. | reverse complement strand
TACCGTTTTCATTTTGAGGGATTGGGATTTACCAGTCAATCAGATTTATTTTCAGTGAAGAAAATTGAAATTCAACCCCAGCTCAATGAGCCTGATTTTGCAAGATCTCTCCGTTTTCAATTCGACAGGTATGCCTTTCGGATGGAATCAATCAATCTTAGCCGTATCAACCGGCAGGCCCTGTGGCATAAACGGATCGAAGCAGATTCGCTGTCGATCGGCCTCAGTTCATTTAAAGTCTTCAGGGATATGTCCTATCCCCGTGATTCAATAAACAGGGTGGGCACATATCCACATCAACTGCTTATGCAGCTGCCAATTCCCGTGGCGATCAAAAAGATGATTTTTAATAAAAGTTTTATCGAGTACAAAGAAAAAAATGCCAAAAGCGACAGCAGTGGAAAGGTTCAGTTTTATGATGTGCATGCCGTGATCAGCAACGTGACGAATATCCGCACTTATATTGCGCGCAACAATAATTGTGTATTGGATTTCAAATCCAGGTTCCTCAACAAAGCTGTATTTACAGCCAGGCTGACCATGTACCTGAAGGCAAGCCATGGAGAATTCTCCATCGAAGGCGAAATGGGATCGATGCCTTTCGAAGACGTCAATCACATTACTGAGCCCGTGGCATTGGCTCGACTGGATAAAGGCATAATTGACAAATTAAATTTTCATTTTTATGGAGACGACTATACCTGCAGCGGCAGGATGCTGTTCCTGTACAGGGATGCTCACCTATCACTCCTGAAAAAAGATAAGGAAGAAAATCAATATAAAAAGAAAGGAATAGCTTCCTTTGTGACGAACCTGGTCATAAAAAAATCCAACCCCTCCAATGGAAATGTGCGCTACGTCAACCCACGATCCAACAGGGATATTAACAAAAACATTTTTAACGCGATGTGGTTGACCCTTTTTGAGGGACTCAAAGAGACTGCGGGCATGAAATAAAGTTGGATTAACTAGAACGGGTACCCGATGGCAAAATTCCAGACCATATTTTTAGTATCGAAGACCCAGCGGTTACTCTGTGGAAGATAAGGTTCCCGTACAGGAATGCCCAGGTCTAACCGAAGGATAATGATACTGATGTCTACCCGCAAACCCGTTCCAACGCCTACGGCTACCTGTTGAAGGAATTTATTCGTGAATTTTGAGCCGGGTCTGGCGGAATCGGTCCGCAAAGTCCAGATATTGCCTGCATCTGCGAAAAAAGCCCAGCGGAAGACTGAAAAAAGTTTGAACCTGATCTCTGCATTCATTTCCAATTTTATGTCGCCGGGCTGATCCGGCAGGAAGGCCGTATCGCGGTTGCCGGCGTAGAACGAACCAGGTCCCAGCGACCTGGAACGAAATGCACGCAAATCATTGGCGCCGCCCGCAAAAAATTCCTTTACAAATGGCATCGTGAGACTGTTACCATACGAATAACCCAAACCTCCCGTTACCCTGCTGGCTAAGGTAGTCGTCTTACCCAAACTCAGATAGTGTCTGAAGTCCAGTTCCGTTCTGACATATTGCGAATAAGGTACGTTAAATATTTTCTTTTGATTACCTTTTTCGGCATTTGCCCCGGACACTAGGCCCAATACATTTGCCGATAAATCGAGGTTCGCGTTGAAATAAAAATTATGCTTCTTCTGATTGCTTCGGTTTTGTGTGTTGATATTGTAATTATAATTCGGACCAATGATAAATTGCCTTTCGATACTTCTGGCCAGGGTCAAATTGGTATCCAGCTGCGCCTGGAATTCCGGCGTAATGTTGGTGGGCACCACATACGTGATGGAAAGAATATTCAACTGGTGCTCTTTTTCAACCGATTCTTTCCATATATAACCGAAACTCGTTTTAAAAGAATTCATCGTGTATTGCGAACTGCGGTCAAAATATTCGTAGCCAAGGTTGATCCTGGTTTTGGGAACGAAAACACCACTGTCCCTGACCCTGATGGGTGCAATGACCCTGGGGACATAGAGGTTGAGATCAATGCCTGCCTTATTCGTATTGACAGGAGTCGACCCGGCCAGGTATTGTACTTCCAATCCGCCGTATACACTTGCCGTAAACAATTCCGCTCCCCTGAAAAGATTTCTGTGGCGCCAGGTTACACCAATTAAACCACCATTGGAGTTGTTGGATTTGGTCATGCCGGACACTTCAAAACGGATCGATTTTTTTTCTGTAGGCGTCAGGTAATAGAACGCGTTCAATTGATTTCCATTCAATGTATCGGTATCTTCAAAACGTACTTTGACAAATTTGAATACGCCAAGGTTAATCAACCGGTTCAGGGAAAGATCGTGGGCTCTGCGGTTGTAGATATCTCCAGGTTTAAAAGCCAGCGTTCTGCTAAAAATGGCCGGTTTGAACTCTTTATCCGGATCGACAATGGTAAATCCTTGCGTCTTTTGAGAGTTCAATTTGGTTATGACGGTATCTGATTCTACATCATAGTCCGCAAAGACGACGACGTCGCGAATAAAATAAGCCTGTTTTGCCCTGGGTGGTGCGCTTTTTTTTACCAACACGCTCATATCCACCTGGTGCCCCCCCACAGTAGAATCCACCCGAACCAGAATATAGTCAGGATTAAAATAATAATATCCTCTTTGCTTGAGCCTGCCGTCAATCCTGTTGCGTTCCTGTTTGATCACGTCCAGGTCGTAGGGGCTGCCCGGTTTAAGCAGGGATCTTTTGGTCACTTTCTGAATCTCGTCGCTGATCGAGCTGGAGTCACTGGGATAAACGACTTTGCGAATCGTATATTGCGGTCCAAGCATAGCAGTATAAGTAGTACTCATTTTACGGTTTTTGACCGTTGTATCGAGGCGCACGCTATCATGAAAGTATCCCCTGTTCTCCAACCTGTTTTGCAATATGCTCCTGTTTTTTTCAAAGGCAGTCATAGAGGCGAGGACGGGCGGCTCTCCCAATTTATTTTTTAACCAGTGTCGTGGACCCTTACCCGTTGGAGTGCCCGCAAAATTGTAGATCAAAAGTTTATATTTTATGCCTAAAAAACGGGTATTGGGTTTCGGCCTGAGCAGATCTTCCATCTCTTCCGTCAACTTTCTCCTTTCCTTTTTTGTAATCTTCGGATTGGCTTTGATCGTGATTTTGGATCCCTTATAGAGGTATTGTCCCTGCTCGAGGCTGCTGGTCTCGCTGCAGGAAGCAAAAATTGCGGCAGCGACAACCGCCGTCATCCATCTGGTCATCATTCCTTTCATTGATTCGGACTGCTTTTTCCTGAGTTTTTTTTATGTTTTCTTAGCCTGTGTTGCTCTTCTGCTTTCCGCCCCCTGAATAATTCAAAAAATTCATTGTAGTCAAATGTCAGTATAAAACTCAGACCGGTTTCTACCACTTGCCCTTCAATCACGCTGGTATACTGATCTCTGCGATATGCCCTGAGCATATATCTTCCGTCTTTGCTGAGCCTGTAATCCACATTGACATCACCGACAAGATTAGATGGGTCCTGGCCAGGATTAGTCTGTTCCAATTGAAAATTACTGCCGACGCTGACCCGTATTCTGTCATTGAATAAATTTTTTGAAACACCCACATTAAGCTGGGTTTGACTGACTGCCTGGCCTGATGAATAATCCTTGTCGGAATTCAGGTCTACACTCAGCTCAACCCCTTTGATGAGACTGGCCGCGAGTGAGTTGACCTGGTCGGTCAGTATCTTACTGGCACTTTGCTTCGCCAGTGTTCCGGCATCTGTTCCACCTGCTGCACTGACAAATGGATTTTCTGAAACGAAACGGTTCAGCAACAACAACGCAAAAACCTGTTTATTGACTTCGGATTGATCTGTTTTAATTTGCTGTAATTTAAGGTCTACTTCAGGCCAGAGGGACAATTGATCCTGCGGAAGGCTGATGTCGAAACTGATAATGGGTTTTAACAACTCACCCTGCATGCGAAGGTTTACCCTGAAAGGCAATTTTTGTTTGAACCGGTTAATCTCTATTTGTGATCTGCCGGCTAGCTGTTGTTGAACCAGGTCAATGGATGGCGCGTTGATCATATAGGTTGCCGTTATATCAACATTCGCAGTGCGCGGGTCGCCTGTCCAGGTAATGGTACTTCCGCGCTGGATGATGAACTTCCTTTTTAAAAGGCTCAGCGACAAATTGTATGAGCCATTCTCCAATTCATAATTTCCCGTCAGTGTAATTTTCCCGCTTTTGTCTATCCCTCCCACCAGGTCGGCCCGGCCGCGCATCGAAAGGGCATCACCGTTGCGCTCGTCAATGATCATAGTGAACACAGCATTGCTGTCTGTTTCAATGGTGGCCGTCACATCCATTCCTTTCAATTCGGTATGCCGGCTCAGGGAATCGAGCACTCTCCTCAGCCTTGCCGTATCAGTAGGATGCTCTTTGTCTACAAACACAACCACTCCCTGGCGGCCGACGATTTCAGGGTCATTGCTTGGAAGGATCACGGTAAAATCTGTTTGCTTGTTGACCCGCAGGTTTGCATTAACTTTTGGAGATTCCAGATCGCCTACTACATCCACATCAGCATCGAGATTGAGTTTGCCATAAAAAAAACTGTTGGGCGACTTCGGTGCATTGATCAACCTGAAATTGTCGGCACTGTATGAAAGGTCGAACCGGTATTGTTTAAAGTCTCTCGTGAAGATGTTCCCGTCAAGGATGGCCTTATTTCCCGCAGAATCCAAAAAAACAAACTCGCTGAAATTAAATCCATCTTCGTCGAATTCAATCGGATCAGAGGAAAGCTTCAATCTCTCCCCCGTGATAGTAGGGGTTATATAAGTACTGTCGAAATGCAGATTGCCTTTCAGTACCGGTGCTGTAAGGCTGCCGGTCGCCTGGAGATTTCCTTTCAGGTAACCGCTGATGTCCCTGATCTCTCCGCCGGCAAAGGTTTTCAACAAGACCAGGTTGAGTTGGCCAAAAATAATTTTCAGATCCATTTTGCTTTCGCCGGAATAATAGATGCCGTCAAGCGAAACATCGTTATGGTGACCCTGAATAGACGCTTTTGCCGCAAAGGCGTCCGCCTGTTCATTGTTGATTTTCAGAACGAGATTCCCCAGCGTATCTTTTTTATACGCCAGGTCCTGCACGGTAAGGTCTGAAGTGAATACCGGATGCTTAAGAAAATCCCTGATCTCTGCCTTGCCATTCAATACTCCGTCCAGCAACAGCGAATCCTGTTCTGTAAAAGAGGTGATCGTCTTGATGCGGAAATCCTTGAATACAATACCCAATGGCGCTTTAGCGGAAGGCGAAGAGCTGCTGAAGAGCAGTGATTCCTCTTTATGATCGAGTTTCAGGTTATGTACCACCAGCCCGGATGAATCGTATTGTAAATAATTGTCGCGCGAAACATTCCAGGGATCGTAGTTCAACATTAAACTGTCGGGGTCAAAAGAAATCCGCCAGCCGCGATCCATTTCGTTCAGTTTGGTTGCCAGATAATATCTGTCCTTGCTTTTGCTGTCCTTTAAAATAATGGAAGCAAAAAGCCTGTTGCCGGCAAGCGAGCCCTGTATCGTCGACTGGTACAAACGGAATCCCGGCTGAACCGCATCTGCGATGTGGATGATATAATGCATGGCGGTGTCTTTTGTATTGACAACAGCGGAAAGTCCGTGAACCACCTGGCTATTGTAGTGGATCAAAGGCGCCCCAAATGCCAATTGCAAATCATGGTTTACGCTATTGAACGCAACATGCAAATTCATGGTGTCCGTTCCCTTTAATGAGGGCATTAAAGCAAGCGCAAGCGGAGATGATTTGAATTGTGCCTGCAATTGCCAATTTTCCGGCGATATGGGCCGGCGCTTATATTCCGGAAGTTTGTAGTAACGGTCAATGGTTTGCTTCATGGCCTCTCCTACCTCAGTCAACCTATATTGTCCAACCCAATCGATCTCCGCCATTTCGGAATGCAGATGGATATTTTGTATGGAATCCTTCCTGGCAGCGACCAGGGTAATGGTATCTGTTTTCAGGATTTTCTTTGAATCATTCACAGACAGGTTGTAAAGGTCTATTTTGCCTTGCAACGCGTCCGGATCGGTGCTGGCGAAATCGGCTTTAACATTCAATTTCAAACCCAATGTATCCTTGGCCAGGTGCAAAGCATGCAGGTTAACGGTATCCATTTCCAGGTTCAGGATGATGGACGGATATTTCGCTCTCACATTACCGGTAGCCTCAAGGTTATACCTGATGTCGGCTGCATCAATGGAAGAGGTTACATGCATGGATCCATTTTCAACAACGGCATCGGCGTTAAGGCTTTTATAGGCGTAACCTTTAAACACCGCGTCCAGCAATACAGCATGAAAACGTGCATTCATGGTCTTATAATCAAATCCGTTTCCGCGCGCCGTCGCGTCCATGCTAACCTTGCCCAGCAGACTATCCTGCTTAAACAGGTACCCCAAATCCATCGCCTCCAAATGAGCAGTAAGGTCATAGTCTTTTTTGGGAATGTTCAGACGCCCGGTTATTGTAGTATTGCCGTTGCTTGTATTGGCTACTAACCTGAATTTGAATTGATCGATGGTCCCGTTAAAAAAACCAGTCGCCGAAAATTGTTCCGGCAGCCGGATCTGATCGGGAAATGAAGCTGGCGGGATCAAGGCCTCTAAATCCTTTCTGCTTGTTACCAGCTTCCGGAGTCGCAAATCATAGACAGCTTTCTTTGCAGAGGGCAATCCTTTAATGCTTCCGCTAAGCCAAACTGTTGTATTACTGAGACCAGCGAGCTCCAGGTCGGGGATATTCAGGTTTCCCAGAAATCCGATTATTTTTCCGTTCAATCGAATTATGCTTTGCTCATAGCCTTTGAACGTAGGTTTCAGGGCGGGTACCCAAAGCAAAATATCTTTTACAGCAACACTGGAATGGTCAAAATTAAGGTCAGTGTATAATGCAGCCGGCTTTTTCGATATGCTGGCCAGAGAAGCATAACGGATAAGTGTATGCGCCCTAATCAATGAACGATTGGTTTGAATGAGAGTCCCGCTCAACTGCGCCTGCCTGTTGTCGTATGCAAATGCTGTTGACAATTGTTTCAAGACAAATCCGCTTTTCTCTGAAAAAGAAAACGCCCTGATCTTTCCCTTGAATCCCTCCGACCCGATACCCAGTTCCCTTGCATCGAGCGTGATCTGACCGGCTTTAAGATGATTATAATCGACTGTATTGGGTAAAGGTTTCTTACCGGCGTTGTCGTATTGGAAGCTGTTGTTGACTAATTGCAGGCTCGCGAGTTCGAATTTCCATTGAGCCGTCTCCGCCGGAGCCAATGTATCGGAATTTTGTTTTTTTTGAGGCTGGCTTTTTTTGTCGACCTGAAGTAACATGACTGTATTTTCCACCCCGACCTTTCCGGCAATGACGTGCATATGACGGAGATCAATGGAACGAATATCTGCATTAAACAGTCCCAGGTTCAGGCTTGCCTTCACGGAATCCGGGTCATTGGCATAATGGAGGTCCAGTTTTTGAAAATGAATGCTTCCTAATTTCACCGTGACTGGCTCGCTGGTATGGCTTCTGGCCTGAACCGTATCCACTACATGTTTCAGCAATAAAATAGGCTTATATTGCCTCAGGGTGCTGGAAACTCCGGACAAGCTGATCTCGGGAACAGAAAAAACATCGTGTACCAGGTCAAAGGTTTTCACCCGGGTTTCAAAATCGGCCAGGTAAACATACGCTTCGTTTCCCGTCGCATCGTCTTTGTAATAGGATCTGATCTTTTTGAGGTGTATCCTTCCCAATTCAAACTGCCAGGCTGCTGTAGTATCGGGTGATTGGCTTTCTTTCGCACTCGTCGAAGAAAAAGCCTTTGCGATAAAATCAAAATTAAAACTGGAGTCCGGCAACGTCCGTTTAACCTTGACCGTGAACTGATCCAGGTCGATTTCATTGACAACAATCGTATGGCTGAGCAGCTTCCACAGGTTTACATCCAGCTCAAGTTTTCCGCCATAGAGCAAAGTATCGTTTTGAAGATCCCCGAGAAAAATATTTTTCAGGATGATTTTCTTGGGGAATCCAACTGTCAAATCACCGATTTCTACCCTGCTGTGGAGTTTTGACTGGAGATAGGCCTGAATTTTCTTACGGCCGAAATTCTGGACAAAGGAAGTTTGAAGAAGGAATAGAACAATGACGATGAGTAAAAAAAATACGACGATTATTTTTATAATGATCCTGACCGTCCGACCTCCAATTTGTTTGAATCTTTGTTT
>DATHGW010000036.1:0-4295 GCA_035317445.1 Puia sp. | reverse complement strand
GCATGAGGAAGCCAAATTAATCTGAAAGCAACATTCAACATTTTCATAATTGTATTTATGGTTTTAGTTTTCCTGGATCACGCAGACGGACATATAAAAAAGGCTTCCCTGGAGGCAATGAGTTATGCCACGAAGTTGGCTTCCCAATTGGGCACAACGGCTGAAGGGTTGCTATTGGGAACGGTTGAAGGAGACCTATCCGCGTTAGGACAATATGGAGTGAAAAAAGTTCACCAGCTCAAACAGGAATCGCTTAATAGCCTGGATGCCCAGGTTTATTCGAAGATCATTGTCGAAGTGGTACAACTTACAGGGGCTAAGGTCCTGGTCTTCTCGCACAATGTCAACGGAAAAGCTGTGGCGCCAAGGGTATCTGCGAAATTGCAGGCCGGATTGGTCGCAGGGGCTATTGCCTTGCCGGATACTAAGAATGGTTTTATTGTGAAAAAGACGGTCTTTTCGGGCAAGGCCTTTGCAAACATTTCCCTGAATACCGACATCAAGATCATTTCACTAAACCCGAACGCTTTTTCCATTACGACCGCTGACGGAACAGCGGAAATCGTTCAATTGCAGGTAACTGTTCCCCCTGCCAAAGTAAAAATAAAGTCCGTGGCCAAATCATCCGGAGAAATTCCGCTTACAGAAGCCGAGATCGTGGTCAGTGGAGGACGTGGTCTTAAGGGGCCCGAGAATTGGGGAATGATCGAAGAACTGGCAAAATTATTACACGCCGCAACAGCCTGTAGCAGGCCTGTTGCCGATGCTCATTGGCGCCCTCACAATGAGCACGTCGGACAAACGGGTATTGTCATCGCACCTAATCTGTATATTGCCATTGGCATTTCGGGAGCCATTCAACACCTTGCCGGAGTGAACCGGAGCAAAACGATTGTGGTGATCAATAAAGACCCGGAAGCACCCTTTTTCAAGGCTGCTGATTATGGCATTGTTGGGGACGCATTTGACGTGGTGCCGAAAATCATTGAAGCAGTGAAAAGATTGAAGGGTGTATCGTAAATCCTGCTTTCTGAGTGCCTTAGCTAACTAAATGGTATTTTTGAAGCCTTCAAAATTTTTGGAAGGCTTTAATTTTTATATTTGCCTTTCAACTAAAAACAAGCTCCGCCGATGGTGGATTTGGCTATATGAAGAAGATCGAATTGGAAATAGTGGCCTTGTCGCACAGCATCACGCAGACGCATTCTTATGCCGTGGTGCTGGGCGAAGTGAATGGCTTGCGTCGCTTACCCATTGTCATCGGAGGCTTCGAAGCGCAGGCTATTGCTGTTGCCCTGGAAAAAATGCATCCCAGCAGGCCCCTGACGCATGACCTGATGAAAAATTTCATGAGTGCTTTCAATATTGACCTGAAAGAAATTATTATTTGCGATCTGCAGGAAGGAATATTTTATTCGAAACTGGTATGCATCAGTGAACACGATACGGTTGAAATTGATTCAAGAACATCTGATGCATTGGCCCTGGCCGTGAGGTTTGGGTGCCCGATCTATACGTACGAAAATATCCTCGAGAGTGCGGGGATTCTGATGGAAGATTCTTCCGGCAAAAAGAAACAGAGCAAGGAAACGGTGACCACCGAACTGGGGAGTAGTGATGACCTGAAAGCGCTTTCGGTGGAAGAATTGAACAGCCTGCTCGGAGAAGTATTGGAACAGGAAGATTATATCAGGGCCATCAAGATTCGCGACGAGATCAACAGCCGGAGGAAGAATAGGTCTTAGACATTGCCCCACATCTTAACTTCAACCCGTGATTGCCTTCCCCAATGCTAAGATCAACCTGGGCCTGAATATAACTGCAAAACGTTCGGATGGATATCATAACCTCGAAACCGTTTTCTACCCCATTGCACTGAATGATGTACTGGAAATAATCCCTGCTGAAGAGATAAAACTACAATCCAGCGGTTTGCCAGTTGAGGGCGACCAGGCAAACAATCTTTGTGTGCAGGCCTACCTGGCCCTGAAAGAAAAATTTCCCGCCGTTTCTTCAGTCGCCATATACCTGCACAAACATATTCCTCCAGGCGCGGGCCTGGGCGGAGGTTCTTCCGATGCCGCGTTCATGCTTCAATTGTTATGCAGAAAATTCAGCCTTGACCTTTCCAGCGAAGCATTATCCGATATCGCCGCCGGGTTGGGCAGCGACTGTCCTTTTTTTATCCAAAATAAACCTTGTCTTGGACAGGGCCGTGGAGAATTGCTTAGGCCAGTTTCCCTTAACCTAGAAAATTATTCCATCGTGCTGGTTCATTCTGGAATCAATATTTCTACTGCATGGGCCTTCGGGAGGATCAAGCCTGCCATCCCGGCAAAATCCGTCCTGGAAATTGTCAGCCAGCCTGTTGAAACATGGAAAAATGAATTGATCAATGATTTTGAAGGCCCGGTTTTCCGGGAATATCCCGAGTTAGGTGAGTTGAAAGAAATGTTGTACCGTTCTGGAGCCATATATGCTTCGATGACCGGTAGCGGGTCTTCTTTGTATGGTATTTTTGATCGAAAAAACATTCCAAAGGAGGGATTGCTAAAACATCATCGTTTACCAGTTGCCGTGGATATCATTTCACGACCGGGCGTTATTTTCCCGACCTCAAAGAGCATTTCATAGATGATTTTTGCCCAGATCACGACCGACATCAATCCCTTGATGGAATAGGGTTTGATGAATTCTTCCTTGACTGCACGGGGAAACAAATCGGAAACAGACAATGTAGTAAAAACAAAAGCAAGGATCATGAGGATGGTATCAGCGAGTCCCCGCTCCTTACACCAATACCAGATAGCAATACCGCACATCGAAATAATAAATGTCGGCGATTCAGCTTTGTGATTGAAGACAATGGTCCACAGCAGAACTGAAGCAAGCAGCAGCACCCTGAATTGAAAATTTCTATATTGACGTACCCGGACCAATGGAATACAAAACAAGACCATTCCAACCAGGACGACCATATTCTTGGAAACCGAAACATGGAACCATGAATTGATGATGCCGACGAGCGACAAACCCTGTGATACGAGGTGATCTTCCCTGAGCAAGGCAAACCAATACTTGTATAAAATGCCCAACTGCGCGAAACCGGTGACCAGGGCGGGTGTAACGGCCATAAACAGCATCCAGAATAAGGTATAAGCGGCCAGTTTTAATTTATTTGGATACAATAAGAACATGGCGAAGGCAACGGCCCCGAAGATCTTGATATAGATGGAAAAGACAATGCAAAATGCTGCGAGGAAATAATTTGATTTCTCCAGGAAGACAAATGACAAAATAATCAAGCCGGCCATCAGGCCATTGCTTTGCGTATTCTGAATGGATCCAAGAAGTTCAATAAAGCAGAATAAAAGCATCCGGTCTTTTTGCTTTGTGCTAAAACCCGGCAACCGCGAAATGGCGAAAAATACGATCAGCGCATTGAGCAGGCTCCAGAGCGTCAGGCCAATATAGTCGGGGAAATAGGCAAAAACGGAAAAGAAAAGGGAAAAGGCGGGGCTGTATTTGTAGAGATCCCAATGCTCGCTAGGATAAACCTGGTACAGGTTCTTTCCATCTACCAGGTGGAAAAACGAATATTTAAAAATAACATAGTTGTTGTACTCTGTATAGAGTCTGCCATCCCCACTATAGGTTTTTGGAACATGCAACAGATCCTGCAGGGAGGCAACGAGCGCAATGACAATATATAAGGCAAGCAACCATCGCATGCTTTTCGCATTCCAGCTTTGTTTCAGATCCATGCGGTTTATTTATAACGGGCAAAGATCATTTTTTGCAGGTGTACTTCAAAAGAATTATCTTGGGCAAAATTCTATCTCATCAATCAACGTCCATTCATATTTGATTTTCTCTCCGGCAACCTTGATTTCCTAGATCATGCCTGAAAACGATATTGCCCCGTCCTGAAAGAATCATTTCTTCTTTGTTCATTTTCTATTTCCCGTTTATAAAAATTTTGCCATGCAAACAGTATCATCTTTTTCAGATAAAACCCGTCATTATCTCGACCTGGAGGACAAGTACGGGGCCCACAATTATCATCCCCTTCCCGTTGTTTTACAGAAAGGCCAGGGCGTCTTTGTGTGGGACGTGGACGGAAAACGTTATTACGATTTTCTCAGCGGGTATTCGGCGCTCAATCACGGGCATTGTCACCCGAAAATGATCCAGGCCCTCACTGAACAGGCCAGCCAGCTCACGCTGACTTCCCGGGCTTTTTATAACGATCTGCTGGGTGAGTATGCGCAATTTGTGACGCAATATTTCGGTTA
>DATHGW010000035.1:0-3020 GCA_035317445.1 Puia sp. | reverse complement strand
TTTCTTTCATAGAAAACGGATTTACGCATGCGTTCAATAATTCATTCAGTAATCCTTTTATGTACATTACACTCAAAGCTGAGCCTGCCCAGGTTACCCTAACGGTGATCAATAATACTAATATCGACCTGGAAACACAGGCGAAGCGGATTGATGGTATCGGCATTAAGAACAGCAAAAGCCTGTTGGAACTTTTATATCCCGGTGCTTATGACTTACAGATCATTCAAACCGAACAACTGGAACGAAAGAAAAGCATGATCAGGCTCAGGAATGCCAGGGAAAGATTAAAACTCTTATACCCGGATTCACATACGCTGGACATCATTTTGGGTAACAATGTTTTTACCGTTTCATTAATTTTAAAAACACAGCCGCTTGATCAAATGCATCATCGTAGAGGATGAAATACTTGCACAACAGGTAATTCAACGCCATTTGGCAAAATTGCCTCAACTGGAACTGGTTGCTGTTTGCAATAATGCCCTGGAAGCCAAATCGGTTCTGGAGAAAAGCGATGTGGATCTGATATTCCTTGACCTTCAATTACCGGGAATGAACGGCCTGCACTTCTTAAGATCATTTCCTGACCCGCCTCTTGTGATCATTACTACGGCCTATGCAGAATATGCTTTGGAAAGCTATGAATTCAATGTAATTGATTATTTACTGAAGCCCATTTCTTATGAGAGGTTTTTCAAAGCGATCAGCAAGATCCTGAATGGCCGCCTTTTTACCGAGCCAACGCCTGAAAAGGAACATTGGGGTGATCATACTTTTATAAAATCTGGCAGCAAATTCTTTAAGATCAATTTTTCTGAAATTATATATGTACAAGGTATGAGGGACTACCTCCAGATACATGGCAAGGAACACAAACTGGTCGTACATCAAACCATGAATGATTTTGAAAAATCATTGCCGGCAAAACAATTTATCCGCGTGCATAAATCTTATCTGGTTGCGGTTAATCATATTAAGATCATCTATGGCAATTCGATAGAGGTCGGCGAGGTCACCATCCCCATTGGAAACAGTTATAAGAATATTGTCATGCAGCTGATCGGTAGAAAACCATGAGCTGCGGTCAAAAAGGTTAGAACAGATCGTAGATGGCTTTCTGCGATCGCAGGGCTGTCTCACCTTGCGTCCTATGAATCCTGGTATTTTGTTGGCTTTGTCCAAGCTTAACTGCCTTCACATTATCTGACAGTTGAAGGCGGATGATCTGGATCATTTCGTCCTTCATTTGTCCATCGTGCATGGGAAAACAAACTTCAATCCGGTGATGGATATTCCTGTTCATCCAGTCTGACGAGCCAATGAATACAAGCGGTCTCCCCTGGTTGCTGAAAATGAACACCCGTCCATGTTCCAGGAACCTGTCCACAATTCGGGTGATAGAAATGTTTTCACTCATCCCCGCGATGCCGGGTACCAGGCAGCAGATCCCCCGGATGATCAACCTGATTTTAACGCCTGCCCGGGAGGCGTCGTACAATTTTTGGATCAGCGTTCTTTCTTCCAGGTTATTCAATTTGATGGTGATTTGAGCATCCAGCCCTTTGGATGCTGCGTCTATTTCCTGGTCGATCAATTGAAGAAATGTTGTCTGCAGATTGAAAGGGCTCACCAGCAAATGTTTAAACCCGGGTGGCTTATGCTTTGTCTGCTGCTGCCTGCGTAAATACCTGAACAATGATTCCAGCTCCTTCGACAGGGCAGTTCGGGTTGTCAGCAGCACATGATCCGTATACAAGCCCGCCGTTATTTCATTCAGGTTTCCGGTCGAAAGAAGTGCATACAGCTTCAGCTTCCCGGCTGATTTTCTTTTCAGCAGAGCGATTTTTGAATGTACTTTAAGTTCGGGAGCGCTGTACACAATCCTGATCCCAGCCTCCTTCATTTTTTTGGCCCACAACAGGTTGTTGGCCTCGTCGAACCGGGCTTTTAATTCTACAAATACGATTACCTTTTTACCATTTTTTGCCGCGCTGATCAATGCATTGATGATCTGCGAATTCCTTGCAACCCGGTACACGGTAACAAATATTTCCTTCACCGATTTGTCGAGCGCCGCTTCATTAAAAAAACGGAGTATGGGTTGAAAGGACTGGTAAGGAGTATGAACGAGCAGATCCTGCTCATCCAAGATGTCAAAAATACTTCGATCGGGAGCCAGTTGCGCGTGGTCTTTGGGCGGCCATCCTTCCTCCAAAAAGAAAGGGTTTCGAGGTAGAGGCAGGGAAGTCAGGTCTTTCAAATTGTGGTAGTGCCCGCCTGCGACAAGATTGGCATGAAGTAAGGAAAATTGCTGAACAAATCCTTGCAGGAGCTGAAGCGGTATTCCCGGTTCGTACAACAAGCGGGTGGGCGGACCAAAAGCGCGCATTTTTAATTTTTTTTCCAGCTTGCGTGCAATGTTTCCCTTGAATTCGCCAAGCAGGTCCAGGTCCGCATTCCTCGTGATCTTGATACAATAAGCACCCAGGATATTGTATCCGCTGAAGATCCTTGAACAATTGGCCTTGATTACATCTTCCAGGAAGACAATGGTTCTTTGATTCGATACCACTTCGTCAACAAAATAAAATCTCGGCAAAAAATCAGTCGGAACATGGAGAATTGCCAATTCTTCTTTCTGCGCGGCACGCGAAAGTACAACCAGCAGGTAAAGCTTATTGTTTTCAATCAAAAAAGGCTTTGTCAGTTCCGATAGTAAAACCGGCTGCAGAAATCCAGATACCCTGCCATAAAAATATCCTGACAATTCTTTTTTTAATCCAGCCGGAATGGGTTCGTCGTACAGGAGGTTCACCCCCATGGATCGCATCAGCGGTAATATGGCCCCCTGAAGGATGGATCCGAACAGCTTCATGTGAGCACCCACAAGGCTATTTATCTCTGCAACATGGTCTTCCTTTGTGAGTTTTTGGAGTGCTGTGATAACGGGAACGCGCACACTATAGAATTCATCGAGGTTGGAAGAAAAAATAGAAAGGAATTTGATCCGTTCCGCG
>DATHGW010000034.1:0-2838 GCA_035317445.1 Puia sp. | reverse complement strand
GCGTTATCATATCAGGGATGGCAAACATGATGTGACGCATTATGACTGGAAGCAGTACATCGAATTCGCGGAGCGGCATTTCAATAGCAAATGATCAAAGCTGTATTATGACATTCCACGCTATCAAAACAACTCTTCCGCAAATCCTGCCATGGAGGAATTTATTTCTTCAGGAAACCAATTTCCAGATCAGGTACCATTCGTGTCATGAAAGAGGCTGGTCTGATTCCTACCTGCTCAGGATTGATGATGATGCTATAGGATACGGTGCCATCAAGGGAAAAGAGCAGCGTTCCGACAGGGATGCCATTTTTGAGTTTTATATCATTCCCCCTTATAGAAAATATTCCGGTCAGCTCTTTGCGCAATTGCTGGCGACAGCAGGAGCCACATGGATAGAATGCCAAAGCAATGATTTGCTGCTGTCCGCGATGGCTTATGAGTCTTCGCAGCATATTCGCGCCAATACCATTCTTTTTGGCGACCGGCACACGACCTTCCTTGACCTACCGGGAACGACCTTCCGGCCCATCAGGGAAGATGACAAAATATTTGAACACAAATCAGAACCGGAGGGGTCGTTTGTATTGGAAAAAAAAGGAGCTGTACTTGCAACCGGCGGGTTCCTGCTTCACTACAATATGCCTTTTGCCGACCTGTACATGGAAGTAAGGGAAGACGCCAGGAAATCGGGCCTTGGCGGGTTTTTGATCCAGGAATTGAAAAAGGCCTGCTACTGGTCCGGGCGGGTGCCTGCAGCGCGTTGTAATATTGATAACGCAGCTTCAAAAGCAACCCTGTTAAAAGCCGGCTTAGGCATATGCGGTTACATGTTGGATTGTAAGCTGTGAATGCGAAGCCCTTTTATATTTAATATTCCAGATCTTACATTCCCGGATAATACAATCTCCATCCCGGCGTTGTATACAAAACCATCCTTTTAAAAACTTAAAAACAGCACATGAAAACTACTTTTCCTTTCCGGATTGCTATAATAATTATTGTAGCATTTGCCGGATTTGTTTTTTCCTGCAAAAAGGACAATTCAAATAAAAATAATGAAAACACCTCCAGCCTTCAAACCCAGGCCGACGACCAAACCATGGTTTCGGATGAAAACGACAACCTGACCAATGACATAAACACTGCATTGACCAGCCAGCCGGCTACCAATGGCAATTCCAATAAGCCGGCCATCATTTCGGGCTCTACGGGCGTCAATAGCGCAACCCGGGTTAATGGACCAGGATCTGTTAACAACGTCCTGATCTGTGATGCCACCGTTGCCTTCGACACAGTTTCTGCTCCAAGAACAGTAACGATAACGTATAACGGAACGAATTGCTGGGGCAACCGCACCCGCACGGGATCTGTGGTGATTTCCATAGCTGCGGATGTTCATTGGCGTGACGTAGGTGCTTCTGTATCTGTCCATGTACAGGACCTGAAGATCACCCGGGTGCGCGACAGCAAATCCATCACGTTGAACGGATACAAGACCGTCACAAATATCAGTGGCGGAAGTTTAAAAGATCTTTCCAGCCTTGGCAGCATAACGCATACCATCAGCGACAGTTTTGCCGTCTTATTCAGCGACAGTACAACGAAGAACTGGCAGGCTGCGAAAAAAAGGGTATTTACTTATGACAATGGTATCGTGATCACCACGACCGGCAACCACAGCGATAATTTCCATACCGGTATTGCAGAATGGGGAACCAACCGTTTTGGCGTCAATTTCACGGTGTTGATTTCGCAACCCATCGTGATCCGCCAGGATTGTGATTTCAGGTTGGTAAGTGGTCAGGCAACGATCCTGGGTTCGGATGACGTTAATGCAACGATCACTTTTGGGCTTGACGTAAGCGGCAGTCCCACCAGTTGTCCGGGAGGCGGAAATTATTACCTCGAGGTGGTTTGGATCGCGGCAAATGGGAAATCGTATCCGATTATATTGCCTTATTAGAAAATAGAGAATAGAGAGAAGAAAATAGGAGGAAATGGGTTCCCCCCAATCTTTCCTATTTTCTTCTCTCTATTCTCTATTTTCTATTCTCTACTCCTCACTTCGAAATCGCCAATCCCACAAATGAATCCGCGGTACCGTAATACAGGAACCATTTCCCCTTAAAATAGACGAGGCCTTCTGAGAAGGTTGTGCCGGCTTGGTATTGGCCTGATGTTTCGTGCGGCAGGGTTGGCCTGAGAAAACAACTGTCTGACCGTTCGATCGCCGTTTCAGGATTTTCCTTGTCAAAAACAACCTGTCCAACGGAGTACGTTCCTTTCGGCAGGTTTGGGTCAGCATTGTCGTTTGTCGCATTTCTTCCGTTATACAGCAATACAATTCCTTTCTCCATCATCACCGCCGGTGGTCCGCATTCGGTCAGGTCGCTGTCAAATTTTCCGGGACGTGTCCGCACAAATGCTTTCAGCGCTCCTTTTACGTCCAGCAGCGGGTTCCAGTCGATCAGGTCATCTGACCAAGCCAGGTTGATGAAATGTTCGCCCCAATACATCCAGTACTTACCCCTGATCCTGGCGGCAACAGGTTTCTTATTGACAAATTTTGTAATAATGGAGCCTGATTTGCTGGCGATGTCTTTGAACTTGCCCTGGTAGGCCTTGTTAAAAGCCGGACCTTTCTTCTCCCAATGAAACAAATCTTTTGAAAAAGCAATGGACAGCCTTGGTATTTTGTAATTCCAGGAAGTATAGGTCACGACGTAGGTTCCTTCTTCCGTTTCCACGAGTCTCGGATCCTCACAACCGCCCGGATAATCATATTCCATAAATTCATCATTGTCGGGATACAAGACGGGCGTGGGAAATTTCTTA
>DATHGW010000033.1:0-10229 GCA_035317445.1 Puia sp. | reverse complement strand
GCACCGCCAGGATATGGAACAAATATTTTGATCAGTTGATTGACAATATCCATTGGTACACTCAAGCCTCAGACCCTTTCATTAAAAGAGTTCAACAGCCAGGTTGGAATGAATACATGAATATGGTTCGTGAATGGGACGTAAGAAGGGCCATATTGAATTTATATACCGACTGGGGCTCCGAGATCATGGCTGTAAATGGCAATAGCGCGGTAGTGGGAATCGTCGTGGCGCATCCCGTCCTGAACTGTCATACAGATATGCCCATGATGGGAGGCGGTGCGGATCCTTTTGCAAAAAAAACCGGTAAGCTGAAAACTTTCGCAGGAAAATGTTATAAGGAACCCTCCTCCTTTGACGCCTGGGTGGTTTCCTACGAAGATGACTGCGACAAAACAAAGATCTCGGTGACGATCGGAGCCGCTAAAGTCTTTAAAGAATGGGATTACAGTAAAAAATTCAAGGAAGATGATACTTATCGTACGGGACTCACTATCGGCGTCAGCAAATCCGTAAAAATGAGCGGCAGTGCCGGCGGGGTGTCGGCTTCCGGCGGCGTGAATGTGGGCGCGGATGTAACATTTTATTCGGAATATTATAGCAATACGGACGCAAGAAAAGGCAGCGGCATTACCCTTGACTTATCGGCATCGGTCGGAGCTTCTGCCAGTGTTCAATTACCCGGCGGCGGGTTTGGAGACATGGCATCGGACTTGGTGAACAGTAATGTTTCTAAGCCCAAGATCGGCGCCGGCGTAGGCGCCACCGTGGAAATTTACGCCAATGCAGGACCAGACGGCTCACTCGGCGCGTTCAATGTAACGAGTGTGAATATTCAGAAGAAATAAATGGAATTGCGATCAGTAACAAATCTTCAAGTGTACCTGCTACGGAGATGCGTAAACCAAAACAGAAAAACCGGCTCTGCCAGGGACGCAAGTTCTCATATTCTTGCAATAAAATGATATCTCCCTGGGCGGGCATATAACATTGGTATCTATTGAGATCAGCTTTTAATTTTGTAGAACTTATCAAGACCTTTACATGTGCATAAAACGCCGGCCAATCCAAGGAAGGAACGAAGCCAGTTCATCTGCTTCCATTGTGATAAGGCCGCTTTGATTTGCCCGGTATTTTCGATTGGCGAATTGAAGATGATCATATCGCGGGGTACAAAATACAAAAAGGTCAGCATGGCAATGATGGCGTAGAGAAAAAATGCAATCAAAAAATATATGCGCAATGAAACCCCATCTTTCCAAAACAAAATAATGGTCAACAAAATAAGGGTTTGATTGACCGGAGCTATTATTTGAAAGAAATTTCTAGGATCAACCCGTTTGTAGTAATCGCGCACTGTTTGAATGGAAGAAGGAATATCAGACCCCCAACTGCTGGCATCTACTACCAGATTGTAAATGGTAATCATCACAAGCCCCGACGCGCAGATGATGGACAGGAACAATATTAACTTTTTCATAACTAAAGTATTTATGGTGTCCGGAGACACAAAGAAAGGCATTTTGTAGTTTCCATTTATTTTTCAATTCTTTCAAACTTAAAATATCAGTTGATATGAGGAAAAATCACCAATCAACCACTCGCCATCTGGACAAATATTTCCTTGTACTTCCCGCTTTTTTGTTCAGCATGCTTGTTATACACCCTGTTCCGGGAATTGCAAATGATTATCTGCACGCAGCCAGTGCCGATACGACCATCAGTCCCAAAGCACTGAAGACATTTGAAGGCTATTATAAATTCCAGTTACAAAATGGCTCGGATTCATATATTCATATTGCAGCAACTGAAAAAGGTTTGGTTCTCCAGCAAATATGGGATAGAAAAGAAATAGCATTTGCCCCTAAGTCAGCCCTGGAGTTTGTAAGCGAGGACGGAAACTTCCCGCTGAAATTCACAAAGGGCAGCAATGGTGCTATTACACAGGTGTTGGCATTCGACAGGGACCTGTGGATCAAAACAAATGACTACAAACCACCGGTGATAAAAGAAGTCCGCTTAGATCCCGGGAAACTAAAGGCACTGGAAGGCAAATACACTTTCCAGTTTGAAAAAGGTGAAGACGCCTTTATTCAGATCAGGGCAACTGAAAAAGGGCTCATCCTGAAACAAATGTGGGATGGAAAAGAATTCCCTTTTGTAGCAGAATCGGACCTGGATTTTTACTGCAAGGAGGCGCAATTCCCGCTCAAGTTTACCAGGGACAAAAGCGGAAATGCCATCCAGGTGCTGGCCTTTAACCGGGATTTGTGGAATAAGGTTAAGGAATAAACTGATTGTTATCCGGGATCGGATAAATCTTAATGTCTTAATGATTAAATAATACGATCCGTCCCGGATTTATTCCCGCTGTCAGGGTAAACTCAAGTCTGCCCGTTTTATCAAAAGCATATACGGAACCATTTGATATATAATCTTTGGCATCTCCTATAAAAACCTCCCCGCTTGCTGGATTGATGGTGATCGCAAATGGGTTATTTATGGAGGTGCCATCAGTAATAAAATTATCGCTGAGTTTCGTTTGTGTTTTTGCGTTATAAATGGCTATATTTTTGTCAGCGGTAATATAGTATAGAGAATCACCCTGGATTGTCATAGGCGCATTCGCCGCCAGGGACATGGGTGTTTGTGATTTTACCGAGTCGGTTTTACTGTCGATAATTGTCATGCCTCCTACTGTCGGCGGTTCAGGAGATGAGTGGTTACCCAAAACAAAAATAGCATCCTGCCTGGACGCTATATAGATATTGCCATAAGCATCTGCAACTACACTTGAAGGATTGGGTATAACCGTTATCTTTTTGGTTTCGGCCATTGTGTTCAGGTCAATGACTGAAACGCAATTAGATAGTCCGACTCCTGAATTAGCCACATATAGTTTTCCGTTTGAAATCGCCATGCCCTCAGGATATCGGCCAACCGTAATATATTTTGTAACGGACAGCGACGCTGTATCCATTACGGCTACTGTGCCATCATAACAGCTGATAAATGCATTGCCTTTGTAGAATGCAATACTCCTGGGCTCACGTCTCGCCCAATACAAAGGAGGTGCAACAACATAATTACTTATTACCAGACTGTCCTGCTTAATTAATCTGGCTGTTTTAGGATCTACAATATCTACCACACTGGATATCGTGGCTACAATGTACATTTTGGAACCATAAATAGCCATGTCATTCCCAACAGCGCCAATTCCCATCGCGTTGACGACGCTGTACTCATCAGCAATCAGCGATTTTGTGGACTGGTTATAGAAGGTCAACGTGCTGTTGTACTGGATGCTGCTTCCAAATCCGTTCCCCTGGTTAAGTATAAATATTCCGCTTCCAAGGTCAATATTGGGATTATTAGTTGCCGGCGTTACCATTTTCTTCTGGCATGATACCAGCAGCGTTACAAATAATAAATAAGATGCTTTCATGTAAAATATGATTTAGAAATCCTTTGAATTAAGACATCGATTAATCGTTAGAAGTTGCTCATTTCCGATGTGTAATTCAGGTATTTTACATGAACCAGTTGGCGGCCTACATTAACCAGGATAATTCCTTGATCATCTCCGCGAGTAATACTGAAATTTCTCAATCCACCTGGTCGCCGGGTTTTATTTTTCTCAGACTTTTCCGCGTAAATTTTATAACTGGGTTGTAAACAGGCTTGATACTTTTTAAATAAGCATAAATAGCATGCAAATCTTTGTCCGTCATATAGTCGTAGTCAGACCAGGGCATCAATGAACTAAGAGAATTGGGCGTTATCTTATAAATGGCCCCGCTGTCGCGGTAACTTTTGAACTTATTGATGAAGGTCGCCTCCGTCCAATCCCCGAGACCACTTTCGTCAGGCGTAAGATTAGCAGAATGCACAAAGCCACCGGTAGGCAATGGATATTCTAAGCCACCGCTTAGCAATCTTGTGGTATCATCAATTTCCAGCCATTTTTTAGGCGTATGACAATCATTGCAAGAGGCAATGGTCACCAGGTAGTGCCCGGAGTCAATGGCCGTTTTCAAATTTGTGAGATAAATCGGTTTTACGGCTCTTGAGATTGCCCGGTTATACAGGCTGTGAAAAAAATTAATTTTGGTTATTCCTGCCGGAGTATTTTTTATTGGCGGCAGGGTCCTGATATAGGCAATGATCGCTTTAAGATCTGTTGGATCGAGCTGAGAAAAATTTTCAAAAGGCATTGCATGGTTAATCGTTTTTCCATCCTTATCAATACCCGTTGTTAATACACGGTACAACTCCGCGTCGCTCCAATTGCCCAGGTTGGCAGGAGTAATATTAGGTGTAAAACTTTCACCGGGAAATGCATATCCAAGTTTTTGTGAAAGAAATGGCCCTCCCGCGCCTTTCTGATCCGGGATAAATGGCCATGAAAAATAATTAATATCCCGTGGACTGTGACAGTCCACACAGATGCTTACATGTTCTGCCAGGTATTGTCCACGTTTGAGTAAAACGGGGTCATGATGATCGATGACGATTTCCTGAAGAGGGGGAACTTTGGGAAGTGCATAACGAATGTATACATAAATAATTCCGGTCAACAGTAATATGACCAATATCAAACGGGGCAAAATTCTTTTCCAAACCCTCCATGTGAAGTATTTATTAAAGATCAAATCCATCACCCGCATAAAACGACTATGCTCAATAGCTGAATGAAATTGCTTTTGTTTCAATACCCGAAGGTCCCTATCAATGGTAATAAAAGCCGCAAGGACAATGATTACAACAAAAATGATCAGAAAGTAATACATGGAATTTATTTTAGAATCTTTAGTGCATGCTGTTGTTGCGTTGATCACAAAATTCCAAAACATTTTCTGAATTTCTGAATAATAAATTTCACCGCATGATGCACCTGACCCGTCGACTGTTTTCGCCTTTTTAACGACTTGATCTATTTTTTGTTCTAAGCAAATCTAGTTTTGCCTATACACTGGTGAAAGAAAAATACTTAGCCAATACCAAAAAAATAAAAACCAAAAACACAATTTATGGAATACAGACAATTATCGAATACAGATTTCAAGGTTTCAGCAATCACTTTCGGGGCCTGGGCTATTGGAGGATGGATGTGGGGAGGAGCAGACAGAAAGGATGCGCTTGAGGCGATATTTGCATCCTACGATCATGGTGTGACGTCTATCGATACCGCAGCGATCTATGGACAGGGACGGAGTGAAGAAATTGTAGGAGAGGCGCTTCGCAGCCTGCCCCGTCACAAAGTACAGATATTGACCAAATTCGGCATGCGCTGGAACGAAAAAAAAGGAGGGTTTGACTTTAAGAGCACCGACAACGCCGGCCATCCTATAGAAATTTATCGATATGCAGGGAAGGAAAGCATTATCAAAGAATGTGAAGACAGCCTGCGGCGTCTGGGTACGGACTATATTGATCTCTACCAGCAACACTGGCCCGATCCCACTACGCCTGTCGCAGAGACCATGGAAGCACTGACACAATTACTCAAACAGGGGAAGATCCGCGCTGTAGGTGTATGCAATTATTCTGCGAAACAGATGGGCGAAGCGGAAAAAACCATTTCCCTGACTTCCAACCAGGTTCCCTACAGCATGGTAGAACGGACGATCGAAGAAGAAGTGGTACCTTATTGCATCAAACACAACAAGGCTATTATTGCTTACAGTCCATTACAAAGGGGATTATTAACGGGCAAGATGAAACCAGACCATGTTTTTGCCGCCGGAGACCATCGCCCGGGCACTAAATTCTTTAAGCCCGAAAATATCCGTCGCATAGACCATTTCCTCGGCAAACTTCAGCCCCTGGCAACATCAAAGAATGCACTGCTTTCGCAGCTCGTCATCCGCTGGACCATCGAACAGCCCGGCATCAGCATCGCGCTGGTAGGAGCGCGTGATAAGGAGCAGGCGATTCAAAATGCCAAAGCCGCCGACGTAACGCTTTCCATGGAAGAGATCACATTTATTAACAGCGAGTTAAAAAAACTGGAACTGGTGGATGAAACAGTTCCTCAGGAATTAAATTATGAGCACTATTAACATTGGCTGGATTGGCCTCGGAAATATGGGCACCCCCATGTCGCAACAATTCATAAAAGCGGGTTACCTCGTAACAGTTTACAATCGCAGCAAAGTGAAGGAAGAGGCGTTGAAATCAATTGGAGCAACCGCTGCGTCTTCTCCCCGGTTAGTAATGCAACAGACAGATGTCATCATCATCATGGTTTCAAACGATGAGGCTATCCGGGATATTTTTGCCGGCGATGAGGGCCTGCTTGACAAAAAAACAACCGGTAAAATCATCATTAATATGAGCACCGTGTCACCAGGCATCAGCAAAGAAATGGCTTCTTTATGCAGCCTGCAGGGTAATCATTACCTGGATGCCCCTGTATCGGGAAGTGTGAAGCAGGCGGAGGAAGGGCAATTGGTGATCATGGTCGGAGGAGATGAAGCCATATTTGAAAAAGCAAAACCTATATTTAAACCGCTTGGCAAGTTAGCAATGCTTGTAGGCGGCAACGGCGCTGGCAATGCGGCCAAACTGGCCATCAACACGCTGCTTGCAATTCATGCGCAGGGGCTTGCGGAAGCGGTTGCTTTTGCCCGGCAAAATGAAATTAAAACGGAGGATTTGATTGCACTGATCAACAACAGCGCCCTGGGGAGTGTATTCATTAAAATAAAAGGAGATGCCATTATTCAAAATAATTACACAGCTGCATTTGCCTTGAAACATATTGCAAAGGATTTGCGTCTCGCCAAAAATTTAGGATTGGCAACACCGATGGGCGACACAGCAGTTAAGACATTTCAGCAAGCAGAACCTGCATTAGCGGAAGAAGATATTATCGCAATTTTCAAACAGATCAACGCTAAGTAATTCAATTTATGAAATTAACAACAGTCCTTTTCCCGGCCCTTTTATTATCGGCATGTAGCCAACATACAGACAATACAAACCATTTACAGGCGCAGGTCGATAGTCTGCGAAGCCAGTTGAAAAACAGCTATACCCCGGGAGTTGGTGAATTGATGAGTAATATTCAATTACATCATGCTAAACTTTGGTTTGCCGGCGACAACCAGAACTGGCCGCTGGCCAAATATGAAGAAAGCCTGATTCTAAGTGCCTTTAAAAAAATACAACAATATCATGGCGATAAACCGGAAGCAAAGATCGCGGCCATGATCAATCCTGCGATGGACAGCGTAGATCAGGCCATAGAACATAAAAGCCAGGCCTCTTTTCGTCATAGCTTTTTATTTTTAAACTCCAGTTGCAACAGCTGCCACCAGGCGACGAAACGACCTTTTAATGTTATTGTCACGCCCACTATGCCCCCGATCAGTAACCAGCTTTATAAATAATCTATAAGCGGTTAACGGGTGCGTCACCAATCCTGATAAAAAATCGTGTATTTGCATCCTGGGCTCCCAGGTTAAAATCATCCGCATTGAATGCTATGATCATATTCAGATTAAAACCACCTTCCTGCACAGTAGCCGAAGGCAATGGCGAATATTCAACCGTAACCAGTTTGGTGGTATCGTTCAAGGTCAGAAAACCGTCTATATTAAAGGTTTTATCCGAAGTCAGGGATTCCTGTATTTTCCACAGGTTGATTTTTATTCTCAGGCTAAAGGAGAGACCGGCTGACGGAACCATCATATCATCCTCCACCCGATCATCCTCTACTTTATCATTTATTACCGAATAAGGAATATTTAGCCATACTGTAAGCTGATCTGAATAATTGGGCAACGCAACGATAGCTCCTTCCAGTTTTTTCTCCGTATAGTCATTCCCGTTCACCCTCAACAGCACGGCCTCTGCACCCCTGTATTCATTATGATCCTGTGCATCTACACACTGGGTAACCTGCACTAATACCAGCACCATAAAAATGCTTCTGATAAATGTATTCATGTTTAGCTTTTTTTACTAACCGTCTGTACCAGCATACCGCTTCTTAATTCATCCGTTGCAGTACTGACCAATCGGTCGCCTTCCTGTAAATTCCCGAAGATTTCAACGTTTCCATCACTTTCCCTGCCTCTCCGAACGGGGATCCATTCTGTTTTGCCATTCGTAATGCGTATGACGAATATTTGTCTGGAATTTTCTGTTACTGCTGATTCGGCAACCAGAAATACTTTATCCTGATTGGTTAGGTCCAATGAAACCTGGGCGAACATGCCGGGTAATAATATTTTATCCGTGTTCACTACATCCATTTGAAGTTGCTCGGTGCGCAATTGCAAGTCCAAACTCCCGGCAACCCGGCTGATGTGTGCGGTAAATTCCTTGCCCGGTAAGGTTTTTACTGTAAAATGAACGGTGTCTTTTTGCTTGAAATACGAGGTTGCCGCTTCCGGAACTGCTATGACGAGTCTTAGCCTGACCTGCTCCTGTAAGTTCAGCAGGGGTATAACGGAGCCGGCGCCTGCAGGACCTGCATAGGCGCCAGGATATAAATTACTGGCGCTGATTACTCCTGCAAAAGGGGCCCTCACTTCCAGATAGCCGGTCAATGAAGTGGATTGGTGATAAGTTGAGCGGGCAGCTTCCAGATTTGTACTGTCAGCGCTCATTTTCGCATAGGCGATGTCAAGATCGTTTGGAGAAATCGTTCCCGGTATTTTACTGGTTTGATATATTCTTAGGTAATTGGCTTTACTGGCCTGGTAAAGGGCTTTATTTGTTTGGATGATGGCCGCAGCGGTGTTTGTCGCATCCAGCATTTCAGGGGCTTCCAGAACGACCAGTAACTGATCCTTTTTTACAATACTACCCACGTCCACCAATACCTTTTTCACAAAACTGTTCACCTTCGCATAAAGGTCGACAGATTGGAAAGGTCGCAGTTCGCCCGGTAATGTCATATGGGTTGTCAACTGTCCTTTGCTCAGCGAAAAGGTTTGTACAACCACCTGTTCCGGTACCTGATTAACTGCTGCTTCGCTTTTGGTGCCACAGGATGCTGCCCCTATCCAAATCATGATTGGGGCGACAAGAGAAATTAAATATTTCATTTTACAAATTTTTTGATGGTTCGATAGGTAAATGGTTTGCATGATCAAAATGTAGACTATGGTTATCATCTGGGTCCAGAGAAACAGAGCTAACTGAACGCTTTTTCTGCACCCGTGAAAATATGAGTGGTAGTACGAGCAAAGAAGCAAAGGTTGATGCCAGCAGACCGCCGATCACAGCCTGGCCGAGTGGCGCCGTTTGTCCGCCTGATTCTCCCAGCCCTGTTGCCATGGGTATCATGCCGACAACCATGGAAATACTCGTCATCAGTATTGGCCGTAAACGAAGTCCTGCAGCCTGGATACCCGCCTGAGCAGCATCAGTTCCTGTTTTTCTGATTTCTTCGGCATTGGTGACCAATAAAATGGCATTGGATACGGAAACACCTACCGACATAATGATTCCCATATAAGATTCAAGGTTGAGTGTTGATCCGGTAGCCAGTAACATCAATATTGAGCCCGCGAGTACTGCAGGAATAGTGGTTCACACAGTCATTGAAAGTGGGAATGACTGAAAGTTCGCTGCCAGCATCAACAACAACACAGCAAATGTGATCAGCAGACCCGTTTGAAGACTGCCCAGCGTTTCTGTCAACAGTCCCATCTCTCCCCGTGTTTCAACTGAGATTCCGCGTGGTGGCGCATCGATTGATTTCAGGGCCTTATTTACCGCTGCTGCCGCCGAACCCAGGTCTTTGCCATAAATATTGGCGCCTATAGAAAGGAACCGGGTGGCACCCTTACGATCGTATTCACTGATCACATGATCCCTGGTTAAGGTGGCTACATCTCCCAATACGGGCCTGGAACTATTTTGCTTTAATGGAATGGCCGCCAGGTCATCCATGCTCGATACTGCATTCTGAGGCACTTCCACCTGAACATCATAAGAGTTGGCATTGGCAGCATCCAGCCACAACATTTTTTGTATGTACCGGCTGGAAGAAGTAACTGCCGTCAATGAATTGGATACCTGCGTTAAAGTAAGTCCCAGCTGTTTTACTTTTTCCCTGTCTATATTGATGAGAATAGCGGGGTTTTGCAATTGTTCTTTCAGCCCGATATCTCTTAAAAAAGGTATTTTTTGCATGGCCGTTTTTACTTTTTGTGCGTATAGCTGACTTTCATTAAGGTCCTTACCCATGATGGCCACTTCGATCGGGG
>DATHGW010000032.1:0-7765 GCA_035317445.1 Puia sp. | reverse complement strand
GCATCTTTTGTTGCACGGCCAATGATCTTATCCCGCACAAAACCGCCGATCACATAGCAGCTGACCTTTAATTCAGCAGCTGCCTGCGCAATTTTTTTAAAAACAAATAATTCTCTTTCGGTACAACGTATGTCCATGTGGCAAAGGTAAGAAGGAAAATGTGCGGATATGCGGATGTGCAGATGTGCGAATGGAGCTGATTTATTAATTCTTCAAATTTTTTATTCCTGAAAATCCTGTTTCACTTGCTCATTTTGTATCCCCCATGCACATCTAAAATGTCCCAATGGGCAGGCCTTATATCCGTGAAGCCCGCAGGGCCTGCAGTTCAGCGGCTCGCGGGTTTCGACAATATATTGCACATCTGACAAGGGGCCAAATCCAAATGCCGGGATCGTGGAGCAATAGATAGCGGTTACGGGGGCATTGACGGCAGAAGCAAAATGCAGGGGCGCGGAATCATTCACATAGTTCATGACCGCGTCTTTCATCAGCGCAGCGGATTGAAGGAAGGAGAGTTTCCCCGCCAGGTTGGAAGCGTTGCCTCTCGCCGATGATTGGATGATGGACTCACAGAGCCGGCTATCCGAAGGTGCGCCTAGCAGGAATACGGGTAAGGCATCAGGCAGTGATCGAATAAGATCGATCCATTTTTCCGCGGGGTATTGTTTGGTGAACCACACGGAAGCCGGACTAATGGTGATGTATCGGTTTTGTTTGTAGCCCCTTACCTTTTCTTCGTCAGCGGCAGAAGGATAGAGTTTCGGTCTCTCGGGCTTTTCATCAGTCAAATGCATGATCAGAGCCTGGTTTCTATCGATCTCATGTAGGGGAACTTTGCCATCGCCCACCAGATGGACAATCTTTCGGGTAAACAAAAAACTGAATGGATTTTTATCGAAACCGATCCGCTCCTTCGCGCCGGAAAAGGCCGTGAGCAGACCCGTGGCGGCAAAACGCTGCAAGTTGATCACCTGATCATATTTCTCCCGTCTTATCCTCCTGAGCATTTTCAGCAGGTTCAGCTGTTTGTTTTTTTTCTTATCCCAAACCAATACAGCATGCAGCCAGGGATGGTTCAGCAACAGCGATTCGTTGCTCTTGCGTACCATGAAATCGATCTGCGCATCAGGAAAATGCCGGTGTAATTTTTCAATCAGTGCGGTGGCCAGCACGACGTCGCCGATAAAGGCAGTCTGTATGATCAGGATTTTCTGCAAGGCACAAAGATGCAAAAAACATTTCAATCACGGATAACCGTTAGGGTTCCATCCCGGTTGAACCTGACTATCGAAGAAGGTTCTCCCGGAACCTTCTCATCCCTGCGGTATTGAACGATATAATCAACCCCCTGCCGCACCGCTGTTTGAACCTCATCAAAAAAAGCAGGCGGCTCTTGTCCGGAAATATTCGCGGAAGTCGACACAATGGGTTTTCGAAACCTTTTGATCAGCTGTTTACAAAAATCATCTTTCACCACCCTGATGGCGATGGTGCCATCCTCACCCAGGTTCTGAGCAAGTCCTACTGCACCGGAGTAGATGACGGTGGTCGGTTTGCGGGTGCTTTGCAGAAAATTGAATATCGCCGGATCCGGCTGACTGACATATTTCAGGACATCGCGTTCATCGGCCAGGAGGACAATCATACTTTTCTTTTCCGGCCTTTTCTTCAGCGCATATACTTTACCGACAGCAACCGGATCCGTTGCGTCACAACCAATTCCCCAGATCGTATCCGTTGGATAGAGGATGATCCCCCCGCTGCGGAGTGTTTGAAGACAGGATTCGATATCCGATGAAAAATCAGGCATAGTCAAATAGGAGCAGAATTTACAGGATTTTAGGATGAATAGGATGCCGCGGGGACGAATTACCCATAAAATATAGTTCTGCTGAATGCTAAAATTCTACCATCCTGCTCATATTTTTGCAAAAAAAATAATCATGGAGTGGAAAGCGTTGATCGCCGAAGCCTGGGCAGACAGGGATTTGTTGAAAGACGGGCAGCACAGCAATGCCGTCAGGGAGGTGATCGAGGAACTGGATAAGGGGCGTCTTCGCGTGGCTTCCCCGATTGAAAAAGGATGGCAGGTGAATGAATGGGTTAAACAGGCGATCCTGATGTATTTTGGCATCCAGGCCATGAAGACTTGGACCCTCCCGCCTTTTGAGTTTTACGATAAGATGGATCTAAAAAAAGATTATGCCGCATTGGGTGTTCGTGCCGTTCCGCATGCAGTTGCCCGTTATGGTGCCTATGTCGCGAAACAGGTGGTATTGATGCCGAGCTATGTCAATATCGGCGCTTATGTAGATGAGGGCAGCATGGTCGATACCTGGGCCACGGTGGGCAGTTGTGCGCAGATCGGCAAAGGCGTTCACCTCAGTGGCGGAGTGGGCATTGGCGGCGTGCTCGAACCGCTGCAGGCTTCTCCCGTAATCATAGAAGACGGTTGCTTTATCGGTTCCCGCTGCATTGTGGTGGAAGGCGTTCATGTTGAAAAGGAAGCGGTGCTCGGCGCCAATGTGGTACTCACACAAAGCACAAAAATCATTGATGTCAGTGGAGAAGAGCCCAAAGAGTACAAAGGCCGTGTTCCGGCGCGAAGCGTCGTGATTCCCGGATCATATACCAAAAAATTTCCTGCAGGTGAATACCAGGTAGGTTGTGCACTCATCATTGGCAAGCGTAAAAGCAGCACTGATCTGAAAACAAGTTTAAATGATGCGTTGAGGGATTTTAGTGTGAGCGCGTAGAGAGAGAATAGAAAGTAGAAAGTAGAAAATAGGGCATTCCCTATTTTCTACTTTCTATTATCTTTTTTCTTCTTTACATTTGCACCCCTTGCCCGGGTGGCGAAATTGGTAGACGCACTGTGTTCAGGTCGCAGCGTTCGCAAGGATGTGCTGGTTCGAATCCAGTCCCGGGCACCAAAAATTAGATGAACCCATTGATATTCAATGGGTTTCATTTTTTGGTGGGTCAAAAATCGACCCTTTTCCCCCCTTTCTACCTCATTTGGTGACCCACGGATGACCCACGAGATTTGTAGTTTTGACCCACCAAATCTTGTCTATGGGCATTACTGTTATCAAAAAGCAATCGCGGGGAAAAGGAGAATCCAGAATCTTTTATTCATTATCCTGGGGAAGAGAAGCAGGCCAAAGAATCTCAACAGGCATATTCACATACTCAAAGCCCAAAGACCAGTTACAGAAAAATCACAACAAAGAATCCCTGGCAATTTTGGAGAATAAAAAATCCCAGATGATCCTGGACCAGCAGGCAATTGCTGCCGGGTACATTCCAAAACATTTTTATAAATCCAATTTTTTGGATTACTATGCTGAGTTCGTGAAAAAAAACCGGCAGACAGGTAACCGGCACCTGGAAGGAAGTTTTAGTCATTTTAAGGCATTTCTTTTAAAACCATTCCTTCCGCCAATTGAGGTAACAGAAAATCTCTGTCATCGGTTTCGCAAATACTTGCTTGATAAATTCAATGGGGACACTCCCATGAATTATTTTGCGCGTTTTAAACGGGTTCTCAAAGCAGCTACTAAAGAAGGTTATTTTAAGATTAACCCAACTGAGGATTTAGCCTCAAAAGCCAATAAGAATCATAAACGCAAGGAACATCTGGAGGTCGAAGAATACCTTTCGATCATAGGAACACCTTGTTTAGATTCGGACGTTCGGGACGCTTTTATTTTATGCTGCTATACTGGCTTAAGGTGGTGCGATGTAAAACCACTTAGCTGGAAACACTTTAAAAATGACGAGCTTACCTTTACCATCAATCAGGAAAAGACGCTCGTTGAACATAAGGTTGTTCTCCATCCGGTCGCCCTGTCCATATTAGAAAAGCGTATAGCAAGATTGCAACCTGGGATATTGCCTGGTTTGGTTTTTAAGTTGCCTTCGCAGGATATGGCTTTGAGAACCTTGGATACCTGGTGTAAGGCTGCAGGCATTAAAAAGCATATTACATGGCATAGTGCTAGACTAAGTTTTTCTATACTATTGCAAGATGCAATGGTAGATGACGCAACAGTGGCGCTGTTGCTTGGTCACACGAGTACTGAATATGTGCACAAGACCTATAAGAGATTTCGACCAAAGGATCAAAAATCAGCAATTTCTAATTTGCCTAAATTTATTGCAGATCCGCCGAAAATAAATTCAATATTTTAAACAGTGCTGGAATTGTTTAATCATGTCAGTTTGGAAAAACAAGGAGTTAGTTTTATCTTAAACCGCCTTCTCTAATTCATTTATCACAAATTTTAATCATCCCAACCCCTAAAAGGAATTATTAACGGATTAGAAGCTCACCTTCGATTGGATAAACTTCGAGAAGAATTCAACGGAAATAAAACAGAATGAGAACAACGGCCAATCGCCAACCAATACATTACTTTTAGAATTTAAATCTCAAAGAATTCTTTAAATTTCTTAAAACCGTTGAAAAAAGCCTTCCCTCAAAAAAGGATTTTTCTTTTGAAAACATTCCTTATTTTGGGTTTCCAAAGAAAACATATGTTACCGAAAGGCGAGCACATCCAGGGAATACCTCCAGAACTTGAAGTATTACTGGCTAAAGATATGAAAGCCAAGGTTTTTTTTGAGGCTCTTTCAAAATCCTATAAGGAGGGATATTGGGACTGGGTTGGATCTGCCAAGCAGGAAGATACTCGGCACTCAAGAGCCGCAAAAGCCTTAATCATGTTACAGAATGGTGAAAAAACGCTAAAAACCTGAATGGTCTATGCAGTTAATCAAGACCTATGGTTTAAAGGAATTCATAAAGAATCATTCCGTAATTATTTGGATAGGTTTACTGACTGGGACGACAATCATTCTATTTCAGGCAATCAGCCTGCTTGTTATATATCGCTACCTTAAACTGGATTATTACCTCTGCCTGGTAGCCGTTTTCTTCCTGACCTCTGGCATTCTTCTTAATTCAAGATATAGAAAACAAGTCGCGCCCGTCCTTGCTCAGGGAAGTTTGCTGGATTTACTTAGCAACAAGGAGACTATAGTTCTTCAAATGGTGGCTGAAGGAAAAACGAATAAGGAAATAGCCATTGCTTTATTCATTGAACTGAGCACGGTAAAAACGCATGTCAATCATATTTACTCAAAGATCTCTGTTAGCAACCGAAAGGAAGCCAGGAAGAAATATTCAGAACTGACTGAAAAACGGCTGGTCTTATAGGTCTCCATCCTTTTTCCACCCCCCTTTATTTGCTTTATGACGAATATGTTGGGATATTCGGCAATCTCAAATTAACAGTAACATCAAGAGCTTTCATGAAAACAATTACCAAATACGGCCTGTGGACAGGTCTGATCAGCGGGCTGTGGGGAATCGTCAGTTTTACGATCGTCAGCGGGTTGAACGGTGCCTTCTTTCATAAAAGTATACCGGCTGCAGATATTCGCAGTGTTTCCGGGCTGTTCAGTATTTTAATCCTTGCGATGGGCATTTATTGGGGAATAAGGGAAGAGAAGCGGAAAATGGCCAACACATTAACCTTTGGACAGGCCGTCAAAACAGGCACTATGATATCCCTGATCACTGCTGTCCTTGCTTCGATTTTTACTTTCCTGTATTGCACAAAGATCAATCCCGGGTATTCAGATTTTATGGTGCGAGACACTCAACAGACTTTAACAGAAGCCGGTAAATCACCGGACGAAATAAATCAACGATTGGCTTCAGTTAGAAAGGAATTTTCGACTGGTGCCCAGGTGGCGATGGCCCTGGTTGGGCAACTCGTCATGGGAACGATTGCAACTCTTATTATCGGACTCTTTTTAAGGACAAAAACTAAATAACATTTTAAAATATCATTTTATGAAAAAAGGATTTTTTTTGATTTTTTTGATCTGTGCGACTCATTGCCTGTTCGCCCAAAGGAACCCCGGCGATAGCACCCGGGAGTTTTTACTCATTGTCAGATATAAATCGGGTATGAAAGTGCCTGATGCCGACATGCTAAAATCCAATACTCAGCACTGGGGTGTTTTTATCGGCGAACTCGCCCGAAGCGGGAAATTAGTTACCGGCCTCAGACCTGCCGCAGATGGCAGAACCATCTCAGGATCGGCGAGGACATTAAATAATGCGGCTTACTCTAAAAATGGAGAAGAAGTAAGCTCAATTTTCGTAATTAAAGCTGCGAATATGGACGAGGCCTCTTCCATTGCTCAGAAATGCCCTATTTATGAAATGGATGGTAGTGTGGAAATAAGATCGATCACGAACACGACGAATTAACACAATACCGCGTACATATCAATTGGCGGGTATTTTTAGCCGCTTGGCTGGCTACCACAATTGTCGCTCTGCTGACCATTAGCTTCCAGGCCATCAGGGCAGCTAATACAAACCCGATAAAAAGTTTGAAGGTGGAGTAGTGATTGGCTGGTGTAAATTAGAGATTGATGTCCTGAAATGACATTACATCTTAGTTGCAAGAGTAGCACGAACTTATAGCACAAGGAATAAATATAATATGATTATAAAGAACTTTCCCCATACCATTAATTAACATATTCCATATTATTTTTTTTCTCTATTCTGTCTTTTCCTAATCCGTCTTTTAAACACATCTGCAACCCTCGCTGCTTCTTCCGATTCCAAAATCATAGTTCCTAACGATCGCGAGAATATTTTCTTCTGTTAAATCTAAAACATGCCCACTTATGTATTAAAGGGTCGCATAACACTTTAACTCAGCCGGCCTTTCCAGCGAGTGAATATATCTGCAACGCTCAGTGGCTGGCCAGATACTGATCAAAAGCAACCACTTTTCCGTCTTTCATTTTCCAGTTTTCCTGTATTAACACCGTATCGGCTTTGCCGCCATTTTTTGAATATCTTCTTTCTCTTGACCAGATGTTCACCCAGTCTTCGTTTTTATCATTTACATGCGCGCTTTGCCACATGACAATATCAAATCGCATGGAATCGAGGTTGTCAATATCAGACTTTGCATAAGCAAGCAGTTTTTCTGTCGGCCCGAAAAAATGCATTCCATGGGCATCATCGTATGTAACGCTATCAGCGAAGTAGGGCTTCATATCCTGAATTTTTGCAGTCTCAAACATTTTCCAGACCTGCAATACCTTTTGTGCATTCAGCGGGTTACCCGGCACGCTGATATCGGAAGAATAGGTTGCTTTATAAGCATACTGAAGGGTATCCTTCCGCGGAACTTCGCCAACCGAACTGGCATCCGTACCCCTTCCGGAATTGCAAGAAGTCAAAACCGCTACCAGACATATAAGAAGTATAGAATTCTTCATATTATTTTTATTAATCAGGCTCTTTGATGGCCATCATCGGATGAACTTCAATTTTGGTCGGTATATCGTTAAAGATTGGATTGGCCTTGGCAATCGCCAGTGCTTCGTCCATGTCTTTAGCCACGATATGGAAATATCCGGCGACCACTTCCTTACTTTCATTGAAGGGGCCGTCCTTGATCACTCCATTGTTGCTGGAAACCAGCCGGCTTCCTTTATCCACCGGGTTTGCATTTTTCAGTTTCCCTTCCTTAATCAGGTTACCGATATAGGCACCCCCATGCTCCAGGTGTTTTTGAAGCTGTTCAGGGGAAAGGTCGGTCCATACGCTGCCTTCTGTTTTTAGAATCAACAAAAACTCTTTCATTTTATGATTTTTTACTTGTTTATACTTAGTAGAGCCATGAACCCAGCCAACGAGGACACGGTTATACAACTATTCTCT
>DATHGW010000031.1:0-2492 GCA_035317445.1 Puia sp. | reverse complement strand
GAATCCCTGCTGCTGGTAGATCGCAGCGGGAGAGGCACGCTGTCGGACGTGTTGTGTTTGCCGGGATTTGCGGCCCAGTATTGCAATTGGGTGTAGTCGGGAACGGCACTGGTATGTTCGAACCGGTAGTTTGAAATATACTGCTTGTAGGCCGGCGCGCAGGAAACGAGCCATCCCAATATGGCCAGAAAATATACCGGTAATCCATTTCTTTTTGTCAGAAATTTTAATTTTATGGAATAAATTTACTGACTAAATTATTGCCAACACTAAACGATTCAGCTTATGGCCATTCCAGTCGTTGACCTCGCCGATTTTGTATCAGGAGATCCAGCAAAAAAAGCCGCTTTCGTACAGCAACTCGGTAAGGCTTACGAAGACACCGGTTTTGTGGCAGTTAAAAATCATGGCATTTCAGATCACCTGATCGCTGATCTCTACAAATACGTACAGCAATTCTTTTCGCTGCCGGGTGCAATAAAGAAAAAATATGAGAAACCCGAACTGGCCGGACAAAGAGGATACACTTCTTTCGGTAAGGAACATGCGAAAGGCAGTGAGGCGCCGGATCTAAAAGAGTTTTTTCAATTCGGCCAGACGGTGAATGACAATGATCCGATCAAATCCGAATATCCGCCCAATGTATCCGTGGCAGAAGTGGAAGCCTTTACGCCTACTTTTTTCAGGGCTTACCGGGCATTTGAAAAATCCGGCAAATTGCTACTGCAGGCCATCGCTCTTTACCTGGGATTGGATGAACACTATTTCGATGAGCAGATCCATAATGGCAATTCGATCTTACGTGCAATCCATTATCCACCCATCACGCAAGAACCCCAGTCAGCCATCAGGGCAGAGCAGCATGAAGACATCAACCTGATCACTTTACTGGTTGGTGCTTCGGCAGATGGATTACAAATACTTACCAGGCAGAATGAATGGGTCCCTGTCACCTCCCTGCCCGAACAGATCGTGGTGAATGTAGGAGATATGTTGCAAAGACTGACCAACAACAAACTGAAATCCACTACCCACCGTGTCGTCAATCCACCTCGCGACAAATGGCACACATCCCGCTTTTCCATTCCTTTCTTTTTACATCCTAAAAGCAGGATGAGCCTGGCTTCATTGCCAACCTGCATTGATCAGGACCATCCAAAAGCTTATGCGGATGAAACTGCCGGCGCATACCTCGATGAACGGTTACAAGAAATCGGGCTAAAAAAATAATTCGTTCGAGGGTCATTTTTATGTTGTTCATCCGTCAATTTTACCGCTTGTCATTTTGGCGGTTCAGCTGCCTATTGTCTTGAAATCACCTGTAATGCAGTACAGACATGGGTTTGACCCAAGACTCATTAGCAGTTTATAAAAATTACCATTCAAAAAATGGTACTTTGTGTTGCATAGTACTAAAAATGTTGCTATATTTGTTTCGGATAGGCGAGTGGTGAATGGCGAATGGCTAGTGGAACTCTTTTTAGACCTTGTCCTGAAATCATCCACTAGTCACTCGCCACAAGTCATCGCCTTCAAAAAACTCAACATCATGAACATTGAAAACACCCAGAGCCAGATGAGAAAAGGAATCCTGGAGTTTTGCATACTCTCCATCATCAGACGGGGGGAAGCATACCCGAGCGATATCGTGGAAGAAATGAAAAAGGCGAACCTGCATATTCTGGAAGGAACCCTCTATCCCTTATTGACCAGGTTGAAAAACGCCGACATGTTAACCTATCGTTGGGTAGAAAGCAATTCCGGTCCCCCCAGAAAATATTTCTCGCTGACCGAAAAAGGGCTGGCCTTTTATAAGGAACTGGAAGCCACCTGGACCGAATTAGCCAACGCAGTGCAGGCCCTGGCCAGCAAGACAGACAGCATGCCCGATACCACCAACCAAAACCCAAGTTTCTAAACTTCAACCTTCAAATACCAAAAAAATGAAAAAGATCATCAACATAAATTTCCATGGCAGGGTGGTTCCGATCGAGGAATCTGCCTATGACATACTCAAACAGTATGTCGAGAGTTTGCGAAGATATTTCGCTAACGAGGAAGGCCGTGATGAAATTATTAACGACATAGAAAATCGTTTTGCTGAACTTTTTTCAGAGCGCCTGCAAAAAGGATCTACCTGCATCACCGATGATGACGTTAACGCCATCATCGCCAGCATGGGCCGTCCGGAAGATTTTGAAAAGGAAGACATGGCACAAAATGGCGGTTCATCGCATGGCAGCACGCAAGAGAAGTATTCGAAGCAGAGCCAGGAAACTTATGCCAGCGACGATTCCCGCCAGTTGTTCAGGTCTGAAAATGATAAAGTGCTGGGTGGTGTGTGCGCAGGATTGGCCAACTACCTGAGGATTGATCCCGCCATTGTACGGATCATTTTCGCGCTGATCACTTTTGGCGGTTTTGGATTGGGGATTCTGATCTATATTATTTTATGGGCAGTCCTTCCGCCCAAACCGCTGAAGCTAAATGTG
>DATHGW010000030.1:0-2378 GCA_035317445.1 Puia sp. | reverse complement strand
ACTGTACCCGTTTTTTGATCGCGGTTTACGAATGTGCCATTGTGAACGAAGATCGATTGCACATTAAGGAATGGAAAACTTTGCCTGAAGGGGTGATAATTTTTTTTCGATTCCCTGTTCTTCGGGTTAACCGCAATTTGGACAAAGGGGCTCTCGAGAGTTAACTCTTTGACGACCACTTTTCCTATCGCCAATTCGGGAAGGGAGAGTCCTTTCATGGCAAGTTCCGGTACCCTGATCATGTTTCCATGTTCCGGATTGTTAAGTCCTTTCGACCGGAGCAAATAGTCTTTTAGTATTACATGGTTCTTGTTGATCCTGAAAGAAGCGAAGGATGTCTGCCATTCTTGCTCCTTGTCTTTAGAATCAAATTCACGGATAGCCAGGTCGAACGTCGATAGTTGAATTGGGTTTTCCCTGGTAACGTCCACATTCAACTGCTCCACCTTCAGACTGTCGCCTTTCACAGAGCCTACAACAGGTGTGGCGTTGGCCAGGAGGAGTACGGAAGACTCAATCTCCCGGACGACGAAATGCTGAACAGAAATCGGGCTGACCAGGTACAGGATGCCTTTTCGCGATTTTACGGTCGTATCTTTTTTGGAAGAAGCATTTAATTTTTGCATGTAAAATGCTCCTGTGCTTGCTGCGATCGAATCATAGAACATGCGCCCGGTATTGATCCATTCGGCCCATTGAAATTTGGAAAATGTGACCGCATGCAATTGCACATGAATGCTGTCCAGGGCAGCTTTTTGTTGCCGCCAGGAAAAACCGATATTCTGAATGGTCAGGTTTCTTTCCCTGCTTTGCCAATCGAAATGATCGAGGCTGACCGACAAATTGCTGTCGGGATAGATGATATTGGGTTTATCGAGCCAAAGGTGAATGGAGCCTTCCAATTCCAGGTTCCCGGGTTTGCTCATTTTAGACACATCAGCGAACAGATCATTGATGTGCAGGAAAACCCGGTCAACCTGGAAATATCGCTGCTGGTCGGAATAAATTCTCAGGCTCAGGTTGTCAATCCTGAAATTTTCCATCCTCAGGTCATGGATCATTTTATCCATTTGCTGTTGGATGATCAGCAGGTTGTCATGTAAATTAAATTCAGCGATACCCGTTGTGGTTTTTGGTTTTTTTCCTTTGATCACCAGCGAAGGATTGATCAGGGCCACTTCCTGTATGTCGAGGGATCTTTGAAAAAGCAGAGGCCAAATGCTGCGCAGCTCAATGACAATGGTATCCGCATCCAACTGATAAGATAAACGGTCAGGGTGTTCGGTGACAGGATTTATTCTGATACCGGTCGCCTCGATGATCTCGGACAAATAGCTGAATTTAACCGAGCTTGTTTGTAATTCATAGTTACCCCCGGATGCCTCGTGTACTATTCTCTTGAGAATATAGGCTGACTTCTGCGTGAGGAAATAATGAAGTGAGATCAGCAAAGTGGCAATAACCCCTATAACAATCAGTGCTATTTTGTGGCGTCTTAGCATAGCAGAAATGTAAAACAAAAAATGTAAAATCTAAAATGTAAAATGGCAGGAAGATCTAACCTTTAACATTTTAGATTTTACATTCTGCATTTTGTATTTTTCAGGCTTGCTTAATCAGCTCCACGCTGCAATGTATGCGAACGTCATCACCTGCGACCAGTCCGCCGGTGTCGGTTACGGCGTGCCAGGAGAGACCGAATTCTTTCCGGTTGATCTTGCCGCTGATGGAGAAGCCTGCCCGGGTGTGACCCCAGGGATCTTTGATGATGCCTCCGAATTCGACGTCGAATTTTATGGACTTGGTCACGTCGCGGATGGTCAGGTCGCCATACAACTCATAAGATCCGTCATTGTCTACTGCCTCATATTTGGTGGCCACAAATTTGATTTGTGGAAAACGGGTGACATCAAAAAAATCCGGGGACTTCAGGTGCCCATCCCGTTGATCATTGCCTGTGGTTATTGAATTGACGTCGGCCGTGAAAGTCGCTTTAGCAGTCATAAAATCTTCGTCTTGCGTTTGCACATCTACTTCAAACTTCGTGAATTGCCCGGTGACATTGGTGATCATCAGGTGCCTGACTTTGAAAGTTACTTCGGAGTGTGTGGGATCGAGAACCCATTTGACGGTAGCCATACGATGTCGTTTTTATTGTTTAAACAACGAAATTAGGACTTTGTACCGACTTCTGTATCCTGCACCTGCAAAAGTTGGATCATTTTTATCTGCGTTGACCAGGCGTACGGCGCCTTGGCGCTCACTTATCCTTTTTGCCAAAAAGCCTTTTAAAAAACCCATCTTTCTTTTTCGGGAGTTGAGGTTTTTTGTCGGCATCGGTCACGACAATCTGCAAGGGCTTATTTTTGTCGTTCTTC